>NZ_BMOD01000008.1 GCF_014646895.1 Deinococcus roseus | reverse complement strand
CCGCCTTCGTTTCTGCATTGCTGCTTCCTCTCGGGCGAAGAAAAGAATACTACGGATACCCGGTTATGTCAACACCTGCAGATCAGGGTTTTTGGCTGCCCGATCGAATGCGTGCCACACGGGGTTTTCAAAGCACCAAATCCCCACAACAAAACATCTGGACTTGGTATAAAAATAGCAGATCTGACCGATTTGCCTGTGAAATCCGCTGATACTGAAAGCTTATGTCCCTGAAAAGACAGCAATGGATTTTGCTTAAGCCAGACGAACAAATCCACCTGGTTTCACAGGGCTTCCAGCAGGTCTACATATATAAGTGGTTCTGATGCAGCAAGCCCACCTCTGAAGAACAGTCTCACCAGATTAGCTGTAGACATAATTTCCACATAAGATATGCTATAATTCAAAAAGCGAGGTTTAGCCCTCCAGGAGCACTGACATGAGTACACGTATCTACACCACCGAACATCCAGAACACGGAGATGTGGCTGTGATCAGTGGCTGGGACCCGGAAGATCGGAAATATTATCTGCTGGTTCAGCTGCTGGATTCCAAAGACCCGCCTCTGTATGACAGCCAGAACCGCAAAACCACTCCCTCTGGAATCATCCAGAGACTCAAGAGCATGGACCTCTCTCCTCCCCTGGTGCTGCAGGAAGACCTGGAAGATGATGCCGTCAACCAGCGGGACGGGTATTACCAGCACTACGGGTACATCAAACCCATCAAGAAAAGAAAGAGAACCCCTGCTTCATCCCTGGCTGCTCGTTAACCCGAGCAGTTTTTTGATTTCTGCTCCTGCCGCTGCAATGTCCTTCACTGGGCTTGCTGAAAATCCATGGGCGACAAACGGCACCTGAGCAAAGGTGTGGGTTTTGATGGTGGTGTCTTCCATGTTGCCGTGGTCTGAGGTCATGATGATTTTGACCTCCTGCTCCAGCAGACCTTCCAGAAAAGCATTCAGATGCAGCAGGTAATTTCTGGCAGCCATAACATCCTGGGCATGCCCCAGAAAATCGCTGAACCACAAATCCAGCAACACCAGATCCAGCTGCTCTGCAGCCTGGGCTGCCTGTCTTCCCCACTGTCTCACTTCCTGCAATGAAAGATAAGGGGCATACGGAGGCTCAAAATTCAGTCCCAGGGTGGTGCGAATCCCGGGAAAACCGGCTGGGTTGCGCACCTCTCCAGCATCCAGTACCGCCTGCACAATGGCTCCATGCTTGCCTGCAGGAGGGGCGTAGGTGGACGGATAGAAATTGAGCAGTTTAAAACTGCCTCCTGCCTGCACCAGTTGCCCTGGCGTTCCATGCTCCCTGATCACGGCCCTCAGGGTAGGACCAGGAACAGGTCCATAATGACGGTCCATGTGTTTTGCACCATTGATGCCTGTGATGATGCTGGTCTGTCCGGTTCCAGATTGGGGCAAGCCTGCTACACCCAGGGTGGCGTCGACTTTCTGTCCAGCCTGGATCAGCGGCAACAAAGCAGGCAAATCCTGCTCCCAGCAGCTTCCAACTGGAGCAGCTTCGGGATGGCCAATCCCATCCAGACACAGCCAGACCACAGGCATCAGAGGGCCTTCTGATGTTTCACGTGAAACAGGAGGGCATCAAAACCAACAGAAAAACAGCAGAGGACCCAAAGGTCTTCTGCTGTGCAAACACAAGGGAAAAGTGGCATTACCCTTCCAGTTTAAAGTCCTTGAATTGATCCCGCAATGCGCGTTTGAGGAATTTCCCGACTGTGGTTCTGGGAATCTCCTGCACAAACACGTAAGCATCTGGCAACCACCATTTGGCAAACTTCCCGATCAGGAAGGCATCCAGGTCTTCTTTGGAAGGCTGGTCATGGCCGGGTCGGACCACCAGCACCCCGAGAGGGCGCTCTTCCCATTTGGGGTGGGGCGCTGCAATCACTGCAGCTTCGGCAAGGGATGGATGGCCCATCAGGGCGTTTTCCAGGTCCACACTGGAAATCCATTCCCCTCCGCTCTTGATCAGGTCCTTGGCGCGGTCCTGAATGCTCATGTAGCCTTTTTCATCAATGGTGACGATGTCTCCGGTGTCAAACCACCGCTGGCCATCCAGTTCCACCTGGGTGGCACGGGTGCCTTCCGGGTTGTTGTAATACTCGCCACTCACCCAGGCCCCCCGGATCAAAAGTGCCCCCATGGTTTTGCCATCATGAGGCACATCTTGCAAATCCCCATCCACAGCCCGTACATCCACCAGAGGCACAGGAATCCCCTGTTTGGCCCGAAAGTGATAGCCCTCATCGCTGTCCATTTCGATGCCTGAAGGCACGGAGGCGCAGGTGCCCAGTGGGTGGGTCTCGGTCATGCCCCAGGCATGGAAAAGGTGCAGGCCCACCCGGTCACAGGCCCGGATCAGGGATTCGGGAGCGGCACTTCCTCCCACCACCAGCAGTTCCAGCTGGCTCAGGTTGTAAGGGGTGCCTGCAGCAATGGCCCTTTCCACCTCCTGCAGCAAACCCATCCAGATGGTGGGAACCCCGGCTGTGCGGGTGCACTTCTCCTCTGCCAGCAGTTTTGCCAGCGAAGCCCCGTCGCTGAAGATGGAAGCAAAAACCTGTTTGGCCCCCACCATGGTTGAGGTGTAAGGCAAACCCCAGGCATTCACGTGAAACATGGGCACCACAGGAAGCAGGGAATCTGAACGCTTGAGGTTGAGGGAATCAGGCAGAGCAGAAGCCAGGCTGTGCAACAACGTGGAACGGTGGGAATACACCACCCCTTTGGGATGCCCGGTGGTTCCAGAGGTGTAGCACATGCCTGCAGCATCGTTCTCATCCAGGGCTGGAGGGGTGAAGGTGGTGGGCTGGTCTGCAATCCACTGGTCGTAATCCAGCATTCCCGGGATGGGCTGGGGGGTGGGACCCATGATCACCACTTTTTCAATGCTGGGGCAGTGGGGCAGCAAGGCTGGCAACAGCCTTGCAAACACATTGTCGATCAGCAGGATGCGGTCCTGGGCATGGTTGATGATGTAGACCAGTTGCTCTGGATGCAGCCTGACATTAACGGTGTGCAGCACAGCACCCGTGATGGGAATGCCAAAATAGGCTTCCAGGTGCCGGAAGTGGTTCACGGCAAAGGTGGCCACACGGTCTCCCTTCTGGATGCCTGCTGCAGTCAGGGCATTGGCCAGCTGTCTGGCCCGTGCCACCATCTGGGCATAGGTGTAGCGGTGTTTGCCCGGAATGGGCTGTCCGGCTTCGTTCATGCCTGCCGGGATCAGGGAGATGATCTCACGGTCTGCAAAATACTTTTCGGCCCGGTCCAGGATGTGGGGGATGGTCAGGGGAAAATGCATGATGGTGCTGTGCATGAAAACCTCCAGGTCTGCCGTGAAGGGCAGCGAAGATGAAATTTTGAACTTGGTTCCATTTTATCAGTCTGGCTGCCTGCAATGGCAAACCCGGACACATGCTGCACCCCCATCAAGGTTTTGTCTCCAGGTCCTACCCCCGATGGTAAGGTTCTCCTTTGGCGATGGTGCTGGCCCGGTACAGGGCTTCGAGCATCACCACCATGGCCAGATCATGTGGAAAGGTGAGTTTTCCCATGCTCCACAAAAAATGGGCTTTGCTGCGCAGCTCATCGCTGTGACCATCGGGGCCGCCAATCACCAGGGCCATCTCTCCATGTCCAGAGAGCGCCACCTGTTCCAGATGCATGGACAGTTCCTCGCTGGTGAACTGCTTGCCTCTGGGGTCCAGCAGCATCAGGTAAGCGTTTCCGGTGGCTTTGAGGATGTCCTGGGTGGGATCTGCTCTGTCTTTCAGGCGGGTGGTCTTCAATTTGTGGTAGCGGGTCAGACGCTGGTGGTACTCCTCCCAGCCGCGTTTCGCGTAATCCAGGCGGGGTTCTCCCACCGTGATGAAATGCAGTCTCATGACTTCACCCTAGCACAAGCACAGAAGCCAGGAAAAACCCTGTTCTGGTGAATAAAAATACCGTTCTCCCCTTTGGAAATTCAGGCTTTTGGAGTACACTGACCAGAGAAGTATGAATTATGCGGCGGTTCTGGCATTTGTGATGGTGTTCGCGTTTTCCTTTCCAGTGCTGGTGAGGATTGCGAACAGCGTTGGCGTGGCCAGGTCCACCATTGTGATCACGGTGGTGCTGCTGGCGTTCCTGCTTTTCCTGACCCAGTGGGTCAGAATGCGGGTTTCCAGGTACCGCAACACCGTCAGCAAGATCGAGCAGGCAAAAGCACAAACCTCACAAAGTCCAAACTCAGACAGTGCATACTATGTGGGAGGAGAACACCTGGGGGAATTGCTGCTCAGGGTCGGCAAACGCCGCGAGGCCATTGCCGTTTACCAGCGTTATCTGGAGTTGCAGAGGTCCGAGGGCAAAGACGGGCAGGCCATCCTGACCCGACTGCAAGCCCTGAGATCGCAGGAGGAAGTATTGTGAAGGCTTACAAAGGCGTGGTGGTGGACGGCGTGGTCGTTCTGGAAGGGGTCAAACTTCCCGACGGCACAGTGGTCACTGTCACTGTGGGCGAAGCAGAACTGTTGCGCGCCACCATCAGCAACGCACTCCGTATTCGTCGCAACAAACGTGCCAAAGTTCGCATCAAGACCCAGCCCATTTATGCTGAAAAGCTGTCGCTGGAATGACTTGAGCCTCTGATTTCAACTTCTGCTTCACCTGGTGGCAAAATCACCCTTTAGACTGTAAGGGTGATTCATGTCACCCTTGTTCCCACGCCAGTAGGCAATTTATCGGACATCACCCTCAGGGCCCTGGAGGTCCTGAAAAACTGTGATGCCGTTGCCGCCGAGGACACCCGTCACACCGGCATCCTCCTGAAGCACTTCGGCATCGACAAGCCCCTGGTCCGCCTGGACCAGCACACCATCAGAGACCGCGCAGAGGGGGTGCTGGAAAAGTATCCCAGGCTGGCTTTTGTCAGCGATGCAGGCACCCCTGGGATCAGCGATCCCGGTGCAGAACTGGTTCAGATTGTGTTGAACCTGGGAGGGCACATTGAGGTGCTGCCCGGTCCCACTGCATTGATTCCTGCCCTGGTGCTTTCTGGTCTGCCCACCCAGCCTTTCACCTTCGAGGGGTTCTTGCCCCGTTCTGGCTCTGAGCGCAAGAACCGGGTGCAGACCATGATCGAACGCACCCACACCAGTGCTTTCTATGAAAGCCCACACCGTTTGCTGGACACCCTGGAGGAACTCAAAAAGCTGTGTGGTCCAGAACGTCAGGTCAGCATCACCCGTGAGCTCAGCAAGAAATTTGAAGAAACCTACCGGGGCAGCTTGCAGCAGGCCCTGGATCACTTCCAGAAGGGCATCAAGGGAGAGATTGTGGTGGTGCTCTCCCCTGCCGCTGCCCAGGATCCCACTCAAGGACTGGATTTCCGGGAACTGGCCCGCAAGCTCTATCAGGATGGCCTCTCCACCCGTGAGGTGCGGGACGAACTCATCAAGGCAGGTTTGCGTAAGAATGACGCTTACATGGTAGCCTTAGAGTTGCGTGAATCGTCCAGCTGAAGGACAAAGCCGTGGGCATTCAGGAAGAGGGATAGAGACATGAAACGAATCGCTGTGTTTACCAGTGGGGGCGACGCCCCTGGCATGAATGCGGCTGTGCGTGCTGTGGTGCGTGCAGCCACTGGAAAAGGAATTGAAGTGGTCGGCATCATGCGCGGCTATCAGGGCATGATTGAAGGCGACATGCGGCTGCTCGGCCCCCGGGATGTGGCCAACACCATCCAGCGCGGAGGCACCATCCTGCTGACCGCCCGTTCCAAAGAGTTCCGCAACCCTGAAGGGCGTGCAAAAGCTGCCGAGCAACTGAAAAAATGGGACATCGACGGTCTGGTGTGCGTGGGTGGAGACGGCAGTTTCCACGGTGCCCATTACCTGCACACCGAACACGGATTCAAAGTGGTGGGCTTGCCTGGCACCATCGACAACGACCTGTACGGAACCGATTACACCATCGGATACTTCACAGCGGTGGACACGGCCCTGGACTGCATTGACAAGCTGCGGGACACCGGAGCCAGCCACGAGCGGATTTTTGTGGTGGAAGTGATGGGACGCCACGCTGGCTTCATTGCCCTTGACGTTGGTATCGCTTCCGGTGCAGAGGAAGTGCTGCTTCCCGAGCACCCTACCCCCATTGAAGAGGTGATCCACACCCTCAAAGAAAGCGAAGCCAAAGGCAAGAAATCCAGCTTTGTGATTGTTGCCGAGGGTTATCCTGGTGGTGGTCAGGGCGTGCAAGATGCCATCGAAGCTGCAGGTTTTGAATCCAGATTGACCATTCTGGGTCACGTGCAACGTGGAGGCAGCCCCAAAGCCGAAGACCGCATTTTGGCTTCCCGTCTGGGAGAAGCAGCTGTGCAGGCGCTGGTGGAAGGCAAAAACGATGTGATGATCGGGGTCACCAACCACGACATCTCCCACACCCCTCTGGCCGACACCTGGGAAAAACGCAAAGATGTCAACGCACACCTGAGAAGCTGTGTCAAAACCCTTTCTGTGTAATCCCACAAACGTTCTTCAGACCTCCTGTGTGTTTCAGGAGGTTTTTTGCTGGTCTTTTGGTCCAGAATGAAGGCATGTTGCTTTCAAGACTTCAACTCATGCAGCAGGAACAGCAGGCCCTGCTCCCTTATGCCACATTGAATTTGCACACCAGAGGCAGGCTCCATCCCGAGCCAGAAAGCGAGCACCGCCTTCCCTTTCAGAAAGACCGGGACCGCATTTTGCACACCACCGCTTTCCGTCGGCTGGAGTACAAGACCCAGGTGTTTGTGAACCACGAGGGGGATTATTACCGCACCCGACTCACCCACACGCTGGAAGTGGCCCAGGTGGCACGGTCCATGGCGGTGGCCCTTGGCGTCAACGAAACCCTCACCGAGACCATTGCCCTGTCCCATGACCTGGGTCATCCGCCTTTTGGTCATGCCGGGGAACACCAGCTCGACCACTGGATGAAGTCCAGAAACGCTGGAAGCTTCAACCACAACGAGCAGGCTTTTCGCATTGTCACAGAACTGGAGAAGCGCTACCAGGATTTTTCTGGACTGAACCTGAGCTGGGAAACCCTGGAAGGCATGGTCAAGCACGATGCAGATGCAGAACGCTTTCCAGCTTTTGCAGCTCCCTTTGAACCCCAGTTCCGGCCTGGCCTGGAAGCCCAGATTGCAGCCATCGCAGATGGTGTGGCCTACAACACCCATGACCTCGATGATGGCCTCAAAGCGGGCATCCTGACGCCCCACCTGCTGCAAAACCTGCCCATCTGGCAAGAATTGACCGACAAACTGCAACTGGACACCACCCCCCTCAGTGAATTGAGCCGCAGAAGACTGATCCGGGAGTTGCTGGGCTGGATCATCAACGACATCCTGCAGGAAACCGAAAAGCGCTTGCAGCAAAACCACATTCAAAGTCCCCAGCAGATCCGGGATCACCCCGGAGTGCTGGTGGCTTTCAGCCCGACCATGCAACAACACATGGCAGAATTGAAGGCTTTTCTGTATCAGCACCTTTATTACCATCCCAGCAAAATCCAGCAGACGTTCAGGGCAGAGCATTTCATTGATGGGTTGTTTTCGGCCTACCTGAAACACCCCAGGCTGCTTCCCCTGCACGTGCAGGCTTGTGTGCCTCTGCTGGGTTTGGAACGCACCATTTGCGATTACGTTGCAGGCATGACCGACCGTTTTGCCATGGATGAATACAGCAAGCTGTACTCTCCCAGAGAGCACTAATGCGCCCAGAGGAACCGACCAATTGACAGTTCGCACATAAGCTGCTATTATTTCTTTCGCCTTGTGCGGGAGTAGCTCAGCTGGTTAGAGCGCACGCCTGATAAGCGTGAGGTCCCCAGTTCAAGTCTGGGCTTCCGCACCAAACCAGAACAACAGAAAGCCGCGTCCAAAAGACGCGGCTTTCTGTTGTGGGGCTGCTGGGTCACGGCGTTGGTGTTCCCGCCAACAATTCGCTCATGTTTTTCAGATTTCTCTCAGATGTTTTCAGCGCAACATAAGCCAGCAGCGCTAAACTGATCTCATTCATTGAGAAAAGGAGGGCAGCATGCTGATCACCGCCCTGGTGTTTGCAATCATTTGTGCAATTGTGCTTTCCCTGATGGTGATGGGGGTGTATTCATTGCTGGAAAAAATCTTTGAACATCTGGATGCCCATCCTCCCACCCATCACCACCAGCCCTGAAACACCTGGGGGTTTTAAAGGTTATGTTTCAGGGTTGATGTTTTTTCAGATTGGAATAAGGGAAATCCCGATGTGCTGAAAACCACAGGACTTACGCTTGTGGCACAGTAAACTGAAAAAATGCAGCTGTATTTATTTTTGATGGGATGGGGTTTCTGATGCCCGCATCGCAGGCCAGCACTTCACAAATGGGCACGTTTCAGGCCCAGGGTTTAAAGCAGGCTGTGGTGATTGGTGCCAGTTTCAGTGGTTTATGCGCTGCCCGTGTATTGAGTGAATTTTTTGAACGTGTTTTGATTCTGGAAAAAGATCCCCTGGATGAAACAATCCGCAGGGGTGTTCCACAATATTTGCAATCGCATGTTTTGCTGGGTCAGGGCTTTCAGCAGCTCACTGAGCTGTTTCCAGACCTTGAGCGGGAAATGCTGCAGCAAGGAGCCCACAAAACCGACATTGGAACCTATGCCCACTGGTACCAGTGGGGAGGCTGGAAACGCAACATGCGCACCGGGGTGTCTGCCCTCTCCTGCAGCAGGGCCCTGCTGGAAACCACCCTCAGAAAACAGGTGGAAAAACTGCAGAATGTGCAATTGCTGCCTGCCCACAAGGTGCTGGGGTTGCTTTCAGAGGCATCACCCAGAGAACAGGCCATCCATGGACTGAAAGTTCAAACCCCCCAGGGAGAACAGGAGTTGTCTGCCCAGCTGGTCATCGACTGCTCTGGTCGGGGTTCCCATGTCAAACAGTGGTTGGTTCAACTGGGTTTTGTCGCTCCTAAAGAATCGGAAATCCCGGCCAAAGTGGGGTACGTCACCTGCAGGTACCGGTTTCCTTCTCCTGATCCCCTGAAAGGACAGGCCCTGGTGATCACGCCGGCAGCACCGGCAGAGACCCGCGCTGGCATGGCCTTGCCCATTGAGGATGATCAATGGAGTGTCACCCTGGCGGGATGGTGTTCTGACCATCCTGAACCCACCCCGGAAGGCATCCTCAAATTTGCCCAGTCCCTGCCTGTTCCTGACCTGCATCAGGTGTTGCTGACTGCAGAACCCCTGACCGACCCCCTGCGCCACCTGATCCCCAGCAGCATCAGAAAACACTTTGAAAAATTGAAAACCTTTCCCAGAGGTTTGCTGGTGATGGGAGATGCCCTGTGCAGCTTCAATCCCACCTATGGACAGGGCATCACCGTGGGCGTGCTGGAAGCGCAACATCTGCATGACTGTCTTTCCGAAAGCCAGGGGGATTTGCGGGATTTGTGGCGCTGGTTCTTCAAAAGAATTCAGCCTGTCCTCAAAACCGCCTGGAGCATGGTGGAGCTGGAAGACAGCCGTTTCTTTCCTGAGCACACCATCTCTCCCATGGACCGCGTTTTGCAACGTTATCTGGTTCGCATGCAACAGGCAGCCACCCGCAGCGAAGAGGTGGCCGAGGCTTTTTACCGGGTTTTAAACATGATTGACCCGCCACAGGCCCTGTTTCATCCCAGGGTGTTGTGGCGGGTGCTGCTCAGGGGCCAGAAGGTTTCCAGTCAGGCTGTACCGCTTTACCAGCGCAGTTCCAGACTGTAACGTCCTTTGTTCTTGAATTTGAGTTTGACGGTGATGGTGTCGTCTTCCTGCCCACCTTTGCGGGTGAATCGGGCATCCACATCGTTCTTTTTCTGGTTCAGGCTGACCAGACGGTAGCCCTGATTTTCCAGGTCATGCTGGTAAAAGTCCCACACCGAATCGGTTTCATCTGCAGTGGTAAAGTCCAGCACCAGACGGTCATTTTTCTTGCTCTGCACGCTGACCCGTGCACCAGGATAGTTGCTGAGGTGTACATCACCATAAGAAGGGGCTGGAGGTGGAGCAACCACACCGCCCACCACTTTGTACAGCGTGGTTGCAGTGATCCAGTTGTCCTGCGGGATGGGTTTCACAATGATGGAAAGCTTCTGGGCCAGTTGCTCTTGACCCTGCACATTGCTCTGGGCAAAACCATTGCTCTGGCCCGACTGAAAGCGGGCAATGTCGTTCACATTGAGCTGGGTTTTGCTGGCCAGGGCCAGCACCTTGTTGGTTCCGTAAGGTGCAGTGATCTCATATTCAAAAGGATCGTTCCTGTCTGGGAAGGTCTTGGTGACATTGGCCTTGATGAAGTTGCCTCCACCTGCGTATTTGTTGGGAAGGATCATGTCCACCCGACCATCCGGGTCCACATTGAACAGGTAAACGTAAGCGTCCTGATTGATCCGGGTGAAAATCTTGATTTTCTCACCGGGGGTGTATGCAGGATTGGTTCCGCTCTTGTCCAGCCAGACACTGACTTCCAGGTTGGTGGGAACGGGGTTGACGATGATGCGCTGGGGGCTCACCTGGGGAGCAGCAAGGGCAAAACCCAGAAGAAGTGTGCTTAAAGTTGCAGCATGGCGTTTCATGTCCTTAGCGTACAGAGTCAGGCAGATCTGACGGTGAAAAAAACCTTTTCATTTCTTAAGCAAGACTGAAGTTTGCCTTGATCCAGCCTGAAGACCGCTGGCTGTGTCCGTCCTCAGTTTCACGTGAAACAAATTGAGCTTTGTTGCAAACCCTGATATAATCCTTTGATATTGCGTCTTTGACGCCATTGAAATTTTAAGCATTGAGACACCACAAGCGACCCCAAGGAGCACAATGAGCGAAAAACACCTGGAAATCATTCCGCTGGGCGGAATGGGCGAAATTGGCAAGAACATGTTCGCCTTCCGTTACGCGGATGAAATCATGATCGTGGATGGCGGTCTGGCCTTCCCCGATTCCCACATGCCTGGAATTGACCTGGTCATTCCCCGCATCGACTACCTGCAGCAACATGCCAGCCTGATCAAAGGCTGGGTGCTCACCCACGGTCACGAAGACCACATCGGGGCCATACCATACATCCTGCCCCGCCTGCCCCGTGTGCCCATTTACGGAGCAAAACTGACCCTGGGCCTGCTGAAAGAAAAACTCAGTGAATTCGGGGTCAAGGAAGCCGATCTGATGCTGAAAGAGGTCACCACCGACGACCGCATCAAGCTCAGCAAATACTTCACTGTGGACCTGTTCCGCATGACCCACTCCATCCCCGACAACTCCGGAATGATCATTCACACCCCCGTGGGCCGCATCGTGCACACCGGTGACTTCAAGCTGGAACAGCACCCCACCGACGGCAAACCCTCACACCTTTCCAAGCTGGCCCAGGCTGGCGCAGAAGGTGCCCTGGTCCTGATCTCAGACAGCACCAATGCCGAAAGGCCCGGTCAGACCACCAGTGAACAGGAAGTGGCCAGTGCCATTGAGAAAATTGTGGCCGGAGCCAGAGGCCGGGTTTTTGTGACCACCTTCGCTTCCCATGTGCACCGCGTACAGAACATCGTGCACATCGCTGAAAAACACCGTCGCCGCGTGGTGATGGAAGGTCGCAGCATGGTCAAATATGCCCAGGTGGCCCAGACCCTCGGGTACCTGACCCTCAAAGATCCCCTGATCAGCACCGACGAGATGGGCGATCTGCAGGACGATCAGGTGCTGTTCATGTGCACGGGTTCACAGGGGCAACCCATGAGCGTGCTGTCCCGTCTGGCCATTGGCACCCACGCCAAACTGAGCCTCAAAGCCGGGGACACCGTGATCCTCTCCTCGAGTCCGATCCCAGGCAACGAGGAAGCCGTGAATGCTGTGATCAACCGCCTGTACTCGCTGGGTGTGGATGTGTACTATCCGCCCACCTACAAGGTGCACGCCTCTGGACACGGCAGCCAGGAAGAACTGAAGATGATCTTCAACCTGGTCAATCCCAAATACTTCCTGCCCTGGCACGGCGAGCCCCGCCACCAGATCAACCATGCCCGTCTGGCCCAGGCCCTGCCCAACCCCCCCAAACGCATCATCGTGGCCCAGAACGGCGACATCATCCGCATCAACAAAGATGAATTCAAGATCTCTGGTAAAGTGCCTGCTGGCGATGTGTACGTGGATGGCCTGGGTGTGGGAGACATCAACGATGAGATCCTGCTGGACCGCCGCACCATGTCTGAAGACGGCATCCTGATCATCACCGCTGTGCTGCACCCCGAGCCCCATGTGGAACTGGTGTCCCGTGGTTTTGTGCGCACCAACCGCGACCTGGAGAACAGCATTCGCAATGTGGCCCTGGAAGTCATTGAAATTGGCACACGCGAAAAACGCTCTCTGGAAGACATTCGCGATGACATGTACTCTGCAGTGCGCAAATTTGTGCGCAAAGTCACCGGGCGCACCCCTGTGCTGATCCCCATGCTGGTGGACTGAACCTCAAAATTCTCCAACTTTCACCACCTGCTTTGATCAAAGCAGGTGGTTTTTTGATGTAACTTTTGAACATGGAACTCAAACGCATGCGCAGTTTGTGGGGGGTCGAAGCCCCTCTTGAAGAAGCCCTGCCTGATTTCAAAACCAGAGGCTATCAGGGCATTGAAGTGGCAGTCATTTTCACCCCTGAACTGGAAAACCTGGCAGCCCTATGCAAAGACCAGAATCTGGAAGTCATTGCTCAAATTTTGACAGCTTTTCCGGGGACACCCAGAACCCCCAAAGCCCACCTGCAAGCCCTGAAAGCCCAGGTGGAACTGGCCCGTCCTTTAGAACCCATCCTGTTCAATGTGCAGGGAGGGTGTGACAGCTGGAGTGAGCTCGAGCAAGATCAGTTTTACGATGCCGCCCTCAGGTATGCCTCCACCCTGGAAGCACCCCTGGCTTTTGAAACCCACAGGGGCCAGCCCACTTTCACACCCTGGACCACTGCCCGGATTTTGCAGGCCTTTCCAGAAATGCGACTCACCTGTGACCTCAGCCACTGGGTCAACGTGTGCGAGAGGTTGTTGGAAGACCAGGAAGACAACATCAGGCTTGCAGCCCAGCACTGCATCCACATTCATGTCCGCGTGGGTTATGAGGAAGGACCGCAAGTCACAGACCCCAGTGCGCCAGAATTTGCCACCCATCTGACCGCACATGAACAGTGGTGGGAATGGATGTGGGAAGCCCAAATGGCCCGCGGGCAACAGTTCAGCACCCTGACCCCTGAATTTGGACCTCCTGGTTACCAGCACACTTTGCCTTTTTCTGGAGAGCCTGTGGGACAGCTGGATGCCATCTGCAACTGGATGGCAGAGAAACAACTGCACCACTTCAATTTCTGGAAATCCTCCATCGAAATTTCTCAATAAGATACACCAGGGTGATTTTCAGTAATCCAACAAAAGCAGCCCAACAAAAAGGGAAGAGACAGCAATGTTCTCTTCCCTCCTGCTCAGAAATGAAAATTCAGGTCTGGTAGCCCAGCAATTCCAGCAAGCGTTCCAGTTCTTCCTGGGAGTGGTAACTGAGTTCAATCTTGCCTTTTTCCTTGCCAGCAATCCTGACTTTGGTCCCGATGTGACGTGCCAGTTCCAGCTCAATGCTCTTGAAGGTCCGTTCTTCCAGGGCTTTGGCGGTGCTGGCTTTTTCAGGCCTTTCCCGCTTCAGGGCCTCGGCATCCCGCACATTCAGACCCCTGGAGAGGATCTGCCCCAGTGCCCACAGGCGGTCGTCTTCTGGAAGGGCCAGAATGGCTCTGGCGTGCCCTGCAGTGATCTGTTTCTGCTCCAGAGCGTCCAGGGCTTTCTGGGGCAGGGTGAGGAGGCGCAAAGCATTGGCCACCGTGCTGCGGCCTTTGCCCAGTGCTCTGGCAATGCCCTCCTGGCTGAGGCCCTGCTCCAGCAGTTTCTGGTAAGCCACTGCTTCTTCCACAGGGTTCAGGTCTTCGCGTTGCAGGTTCTCAATGATGGCAATTTCCAGGGCTTCCAGATCATTGAAGTTTTTCAATATTACCGGAACTTCAGTCAGCCCTGCCAGTCTGGCGGCCCTCCAGCGGCGCTCTCCAGCAATCAGTTCGTATTTGTCCCCTTGCTGGCGCACCAGAATGGGTTGCAAAACCCCTTTTTCCTTGATGCTGGCAGCCAGCTCAGAAAGTGCTTCAGGGTCAAACACCTGTCTGGGCTGATACGCTGCCTGCTGGATCTGGTCGAGGGGGAGTTGAAGCAGCTTTTCCCCTTTTTCAGCTGTTGCAGCAGTGTTCAGCGGAGATTTTCCGAGCAGGGCGTCCAGACCCCGACCCAGGTTAGATCTTTTTGACACGCTGCATCACCTCGTCTGACAGGCGCTTGTAAGCCCCGGCCCCACTGGACATCGGAGAATACAGGTTGATGGGTTTGGCGTGACTGGGAGCCTCAGAAAGGCGCACATTGCGGGGAATCACACTCCAGAACACCAGATCCCCGAAGTGGTTGCGCACGTTCTCCTCGATTTGCACGGACAGATTGGTGCGACCATCGAACATGGTGATCACAATGCCCAGCACCTGCAAAGCAGGATTGAGTCCGCCCTTCACCCGTTCGATGGTGTCCATCAGGCCTGCGATGCCCTCCAGAGCGTAGTATTCAGCCTGCAAGGGCACAATCAGGGCGTCTGCTGCCACCAGGGCATTGATGGTCAGGGGCCCCAGGCTGGGAGGAGCATCAATCAGGACCAGATCGTACTTTTGCAGCCCTGAGAGCAGGTTTTTCAGGGCATCGGGATCATCGGTGAGCTCCACCCCTGCACCTGCCAGATCCGGGGTGGCAGGGAGCACATGCAGGTTCTTGATTTCGGTTTGCTGGATGAAGTCTGTAAGGCGTTCAGGTTCCCGCAGGGCATCGTACACACCCACCTCTGCCCCACGCACCCCCAGACCGCTGGAGGCATTGGCCTGCGGGTCAATGTCCACCACCAGGATCCGGCGGCGGGTGTTGGCCAGATAGGCCGCCAGATTCACTGCAGTGGTGGTTTTCCCCACGCCACCTTTTTGATTGACTAACGCAAGCACTTTCATTGTGCTCCAGTATACCCAACAGGGGTTTCATTTTCGGGAGAGATGTAAAACCACCAGATCAGCATCTTCATCCAGGCCTTGGCGCTCTTGCTCAACGCTGTATGGCCCAACTTTTTCCGGGACAACCCAGTCCTTTGGGCGTCTGGAAAGCAAATGCCATTCATCGGTGACGGTGTGTTGAATGAGTTTCAACAGCACACCCAGATCTCCCACTGCCTGCGCTGTCACCCAGGAAACAGGCTCTTTGAATTTGCGCACATCGCCTGCAAAAATCCGCACATTGGAAAGGCCCAGCTGTGAACGGGCAATGTTCAGAAAAGACGCCCTGCGCTGGCGAATTTCACAGAGGATCACTTTGATGTCTGGGCGGGCCAATGCAATGGGAATGCCAGGGAGTCCTCCACCAGACCCCACATCAAGCAGGGTTTCACCTTCTGGGATGTACTTTGCATATTCTTCTGCACTGTCCATGTGCATGTCAAAATGGATCTCCACCGAGGGACCGAACAAATCCAGGGAGCGGGAGTACTGCTTGACCAGTGCCTTGTACTTCTGTTTCACGTGAAACATTGTAGCAAGTGGGCGATAGGCAGGGTTTTCACGGATGGATACAATAGATGAAAATGGACTGCACCACAGTCATACAAGCCCTCATGGAATCAGAACATCCTGAAGGATATCCTGAAGGTACAACGTTGGATGAAATTCAGGCTTTTAGCACCCATACAGGGATTGTTTTTCCACCAGAATGGATTGCCTGGTTGTTGAACGTCAACGGAGCCTTTGTAGGTGGACAATTTTTGACAGGTATAAACACCAAAAATTCACTTACCATAGAACTTGTTTTTCAGAGACATCCTCTCTGGAAAACCAAAAAATACATTCCTGTAGCAGGAGATGGGCTGGGCAATTTTTATGTCATTGTTACCCAACAGGAATATGGCTCAGGCCATCCAGTCTGTTTTATGGACCGCGAATGTGGGCCACAAAAACCGACCTTTCTGGTGGCATCCAGATTTTCAATTTTCATCACGCAATGGATCAAGAAAGAAACTACGAAAGAGTCTTTTTGGCCTTTTGATCCCACCACTACAGCCAGAGTCGACCCTGATCTTCTCAATTTTTCAGGCATTGATCTGCCCTGGAGCAAATAAAACCACCCCAGTTTCCTGAGGTGGCACCATTGATGAATGAAATCAGGGGTGCTGGGTTTTCAAATACACCAGCAGTGCACTCAGGTCAGAAGTGCGAACCCCTGGTACCCTGGCAGCCTGGGCCACGGTTTGAGGTTGTGCTTTTGAAAGCTTCTCGCGGGCCTCATTGGACATGGCTGTGATCTGGCGGAAATCAATCCCAGACAGACTGCGCTCACCGTATTTGCGTTCAGCTTCCAGTTGCTGGCGGCTGCGCTCGATGTAGCCCGCGTATTTGACGTGGATCTGCACGCTCTCCGCTTCCTGCCAGGAGGCCATGCCCGTCAGTTTGATGCCCAGCGCTTCAAGATCACTGAGGTTCATGTCCGGGCGGCGCAAAAGTTGCTCTCCGGTGATCCCCTGATGCCGCTGGGTGCGCAGTTGCTGGATGCCTGCTTCAATGCGCTGGTACTTGTTCTGCACGGCTTTCAGGGCATCATCACCCACCAGACCCAGTTCATGGGCAAAGGGGGTCATGCGCTGGTCTGCATTGTCCTGGCGCACCAGCAGGCGGTGTTCCACCCGTGAAGTCATCATGCGGTAAGGTTCATCGGTGCCCTTGTAGACCAGGTCGTCCAGCATGACCCCGATGTAACTGCCTTCACGGGTGAAGAAGCGGTCTTCCAGACCCAGTGCCCTGCGTGCAGCAGCGGTTCCAGCCACCAGTCCTTGCGCGGCAGCTTCTTCATAGCCACTGGTCCCGTTGATTTGACCCGCAGTGAAAATTCCGGGCATGAATTTGGATTCCAGGTTGGGGGTGAGCTCCAGAGAATCCACCACGTCATATTCCACAGCGTAGGCATAACGCTGGATCACCGCGTTCTCAAAACCAGGAAGGGTTCGGACCATCTGGTCTTGCAGTGCAGGGGGCAGGCTGCTGGAGAAACCTTGCAGGTACACCTCACTGGTGTCTACACCGTCTGGCTCGACAAAAAGCAGGTGTCTGTCATGGTGTGCAAACCGCACGATTTTGTCCTCAATGCTGGGACAGTACCGGGGACCCAGCCCCTCGATGTCACCCGCATACATGGGAGACAGGTGCAGGTTTTCCTGAATCAGGCGGTGGGTTTCCGGGGTGGTGTGGGTCTGCCAGGTGGGGCTTTTTCTGGCCTCAGGACCGGGGTTTCCGGTGAAACTGTGCACCTGATCATCACCAGGAAGCTCCAGCAGAGCGGCGAAATTCACCGAATCTGCACGCACCCGGGGAGGGGTTCCTGTCTTGTAGCGCTTGAGCTTGTGGCCTCCACGTTCCAGGGACTGGGACAGAAAACGGGCAGGAGGTTCACCCTGACGGCCTTCCGGGCGGGAATGGCGGCCATACCAGGTCAGACCCCGCATGAAGGTTCCAGCAGCGATCACCACGGTTTTTGCAGGATAAGCGCGGCCATCGATGGTCTGCACCACCCAGGTCTCCCCTTCCTGGTACACATCTGCGGCCTCACCCCGGATGATCTCGATGGCGGCATTGCCCAGCACGTACTCCTGGGCTTTTGCAGCATACTGGTCCCGCTCGTTCTGGACCCTGAGGCTCTGGACGGCAGGTCCTTTGGAGGCATTCAGCATGCGGCTGTGGATGGCGGTGTCATCGGCCACACGGCCCATCAGGCCCCCCATGGCGGTCAGCTCAAACACCATCTGGCTTTTGCCTGGACCTCCCACAGCAGGGTTGCAGGGCATGCGTCCAATGGTGGCAGGGTTGGAAATCATCATTGCGACAGTGCCGTATTTGGAGGCCGCCCACGCAGCTTCGATGCCTGCATGGCCTCCCCCAATCACGATCACGTTGAAAACTCTCGACATAACCCATACACTTTACCCTAGTTTTTAGTAGGGGTACTATGAGGCGTGCCACGTTAGATGAACAACCCTGGCCGCCTCATTTTCGTTTGCCGCGAAAGGGGCCCTGGCTGAAATCAAGCGACATCAACAAGGGAGGCTGTAATCTCTTTGGACATCTGGTCTAACATTCTCGACTACGTGCGGCAGAACATCTCCGATGTGGAGTACCACACGTGGTTCAGGGACGTGAAGCCGCTCGGTGTGGAGCAGGGTGAATTGATCCTCGGGGTCAAAAATGCCTTCTCACAGGAGTGGTTCAAGTCCCATTACGTCAAGCTCATCGAGATGGCCATGCGGGACATGGGGGCACAGAACCCCAAAGTCAATTTTCAGGTGCTGCCTGCTGTGCAGGATGCCATGTTGCTGGCCAGTGCACCCACCCCAGCCCCCAAAGCAGAGCCCCGTTCTGTGCCCACCGTGAACATGGTCACCGAGCCCAACCGGGTCAACCTGAATGCCAAGTACATTTTCGACAACTTTGTGGTGGGTCCCAACAACAACCTGGCCCATGCTGCTGCAGTCGCAGTTGCCGAATCTCCTGGCAAGGCCTACAACCCCCTGTTCATTTATGGGGATGTGGGACTGGGGAAAACCCACTTGATGCATGCTGTGGGGCATTTTGTCTCTGAGCGGCATCCCCACATGCGAATCGAGTATGTTTCCACCGAGTCTTTCACCAATGACCTGATCAATGCGATCCGCGATGACAAAATGACGGCCTTCCGCAACAGGTACCGTTCCATTGATTTGCTGCTTGTAGACGACATCCAGTTTCTGGCGGGTAAGGAAAGAACGCAGGAAGAGTTCTTCCACACTTTCAACGCCCTGCACGAGAACCACAAGCAGATCATCCTGTCCTCAGATCGCCCACCCAGAGACATTGAAACACTGGAAGCCCGACTGAGGTCTCGCTTTGAATGGGGCCTGATCACCGACATCCAGAGTCCGGAATTTGAAACGCGGGTGGCCATTCTGAAAATGAATGCGGAAATCCGCCGGATCAGTGTGCCGCAGGATGTGCTAGAGCTGATTGCCAAGCATGTTACCAGCAACATCCGTGAACTCGAAGGTGCCCTGATGCGGGTGGTGGCTTTTGCCAGCCTGAACAATGTGGAAGTGAACCGTTCTGTGGCAGCAAAAGCCCTCTCTGAAATCTTCACCCCCAACACAGTGCAACTGGACATGAACGATATTCTGCGTGCTGTGGCCAATTATTACGGCGTGACCCCTGAAGCCCTGAAAGGTTCAGGACGGGCCAGAGAGATCGTGATTCCCCGTCAGATGGCCATGTACATGATCCGGGAACTCACCACCCATTCCCTGCCTGAAATCGGTCAGTTCTTCAGCCGTGATCACTCCACAGTGCTGTATTCCATTCAGAAGTTGACCGAGCAGATCCAGAAGGACACAGAACTGACCAAAGTGGCCCAACAGCTGTCCCAGCGCCTGAAACAGAGCCCGATATGAAGGGTTCTGTAAGCATGTGCCAAAAATCACTTTCTGTGGATAAGTCTGTGGATAAGTCTGTGGATAACCTGTGGATAACCCTGTGGATAACCTGTGGATAACTTTGCCTGTGGATAACTCCCCCACTTATCCACAGGTTATCCACAGGAAAGTGCCAGTTATCCACAGACTTATCCACAGGCACTTTGTTGTCTGAGAGAGGAAAAAAGTGGGTTATCCACAGTATCCACAGGCCCTATTACTACTACTACTGTTTAAAATATCTATATATATAATCCTTAAAAGAGGAGAAAGCCATGCAGATTCAGGTCACCAAAAAGTTCCTCAGTGATGCCCTAAGCACCCTGGAAAGAATCATTCCTGCCAGAAGCAACAACCCCGTGCTCTCTTACGTCAAGATTCAGCCCTCTGACAGAGGAATTTTCCTGACTGGAACCAACCTGGAACTGGACATGGAAGGTTTTGTTCCTGCTCAGGTGGAAAACGGACAGCCTGTGATAGTTCCTGCCCACCTGTTTGCCCAGATTGTCAGAAACCTGCCAGGAGAACTCGTTGAGATCAACCTCAACCAGACGGAAATCACCCTCACTTCGGGGGGAAGCAACTTCAAACTGCAAACCGGGGACCTCTCTGCGTTTCCAGAAATTCAATTTCCTGCCCACTCTGATATGGAAATGGATGCAAAAGAACTGAACCGCTCGCTGAGCAGTGTTCGCTATGCCACCGCCACCGAAGCTTTTCAGCAGGTTTTCCGGGGCATCAAGTTCGAGCTTCGTGCAAAACAGGTGCGTCTGGTGGCTTCAGATGGTTTCAGGCTGGCCCTGCGGGATTTCACCGGGTCAGGTGTGGACAGAAACCTGATTGTTCCGGCCAAAAGTGCCGATGAACTCAACCGCATCCTCAAAGAGGGTCTGGTCAAACTGACCTTTGGAGACCACCTGCTTTCGGTGTCCTCAGACCGCACCAAAATGAACATCAAGTTGCTGGATGGTGAATTCCCTGATTATGAGCGGGTGATTCCCAGCAGCATCAAAGTGACGGTCCAGCTTCCAGCCTCCAAACTCAAAGAAGCGGTTTCACGGGTGGCGGTGCTTGCGGACAAGAACGCCAACAACCGGGTTGAATTCCTGGTCTCGGAGTCCAAGCTGCAATTGATCGCCGAGGGGGATTACGGACGCGCTCAGGAAGTTTTAGAGGTACTTCAGGAGGGGAGTGAGCCCGCCATTTCGCTGGGGTTCAATGCCAAGTTCGTTTCTGATGCCCTGGGTCCCATGGAAGGGGATGTGGTGTTGCAACTTTCCGGGGTGACCACGCCGGCCCTCTTCAAAACCACCGATGAGTCGGGTTACCTGGCTGTGGTGGTGCCCCTGCGCATCTGAGTGGAGGACCCAGAAACTGAAGTTTCAAAGCTGAAGTTGCGCTGTAGGAGGGGCAAATGTCCCCAAGTTATCCACAGGTTATCCACAGCAGGTTGTGGAAAACCTCGATTTCAGCAGAGGATTTGTCCCTTTGGACAGGACGGCAGATCTCTAGAGGACTTGAATCTCCGACAAGACAATTTGACGAAGTGGTCTTAAAAATCGGTTATAGTGTCACAGGTACACTTCCCTAGGGAAGTTTTTTAATGGAGGTCATCATGACGAAAATCGCTAACATCATCGCCCGTGAAGTGCTCGACTCCCGTGGTAACCCCACCGTCGAGGCTGAAGTTCACCTTGAGAGCGGTTTCGTTGGGCGCGCCATCGTTCCCTCGGGAGCCAGCACCGGCAGCCACGAAGCCAACGAGCTGCGTGACGGCGGCAAACGCTACCTGGGCAAAGGTGTGGAAAAAGCTGTGGAGAATGTGGAAAACCTCATTCGTCCTGCCTTGATTGGCACCGACGCCCTCGACCAGGTTAAAGTTGACCAGATCATGCTGGACCTGGACGGCACCCCCAACAAGAGCAAACTGGGGGGCAACGCCATCCTGGCCGTGTCTCTGGCCAATGCCCGCGCTGCAGCCAACGCGCTGGGCGTTCCCCTGTACCGTTACCTCGGTGGGAACAACGCCAAGGTGCTGCCCGTTCCCATGATGAACGTGATCAACGGTGGCGCACACGCCGACAACCGTGTGGACTTCCAGGAGTTCATGGTGATGCCCCTCGGTGCACCCAGCTTCAAAGAAGCCCTGCGTTACGGTGCAGAAGTGTTCCACGCCCTGAAAAAAGTGCTTAAAAAGCGCGGCTACAACACCAACGTCGGTGACGAAGGTGGCTTTGCTCCTGACCTCCAGAGCAACGAAGAAGCCCTTGAAGTGCTGATGGAAGCCATCAAGGACGCTGGCTACGAAGCAGGCAAGGACATCTTCATCGCCCTTGACCCCGCCACCAGCGAGCTGTACAAAGACGGCAAATACCACCTGGAAAGCGAAGACCGCATCCTGACCAGCGAAGAAATGGTGGACTTCTGGGCCGACTGGGCTGCCCGTTACCCCATCGTCTCCATCGAAGACGGCCTGCACGAAGACGACTGGGCTGGCTGGGAACTGCTGACCGCCAAAATCGGCGACAAGGTGCAACTGGTCGGTGACGACCTGTTCGTGACCAACGTCAAGCGCCTGCAGCAGGGCATCGACACCAAAGTGGGCAACTCCATCCTGGTGAAAGTGAACCAGATCGGCAGCCTCACCGAAGCCATGGACGCCATCGAACTGGCCCAGAAAAACGGCTATACCGCCGTGATCTCCCACCGCAGTGGCGAGTCCGAAGACAGCTTCATCGCTGACCTGGCCGTGGCCACCAACGCTGGACAGATCAAAACCGGTTCTGCCAGCCGTTCTGACCGCATTGCCAAGTACAACCAACTCCTGCGCATCGAGCACGAACTCGGCGCAGCCGCAAAATTCCTGGGGAAAGATGCTCTTTAAACGATCCACCAAAATTGTTGCGACCATTGGTCCAGCAAGCGAAAACCCCGAAGTCCTGGAGCAGATGATTGACGCTGGCCTGAACGTGGCCCGCCTCAACTTCTCCCACGGCTCCAAAGAAGACCACCAGAAGCGCGTGGACATGATTCGCGCTGCTGCTGCAAAAAAAGGTGTGAACATCGGCATCCTGCAGGACCTGCAGGGCCCCAAAATCCGCACCGGCAAATTCAAGGACGGCCCCATCACCCTGGTCAAGGGCCAGCAGTTCATTCTGACCTCCGATGATGTGGAGGGCAACGCTGAAAAGGTGTCCACCACCTACAAGCCCCTTCCCCAGGACGTCAGCGTTGGAATGACCCTGCTGCTCGATGACGGCAATCTGGAACTCCGCATCAGGGAGATCAAGGGCAACGACATCATCACCACCGTGGAAATCGGCGGCGTGCTCAGCAACAACAAGGGCATCAACGTCCCCGAAGCTGACCTCTCTGCCCCTGCCCTCTCGGACAAGGACATTGCAGACCTCGGTGTGGGCGCAGAAATCGGCGTGGACTGGGTGGCCCTCAGCTTCGTGCGCACCCGTGACGACCTGATCCTGGCCCGTCACCACCTGCGCATGCTGGGCTCCAGCGCCAAACTGATGGCCAAAATCGAGAAGCCCCAGGCTGTGGACCGCTTCGACGAAATTCTGGCTGAAGCAGACGGCATCATGGTGGCCCGTGGGGACCTCGGTGTGGAAATGCCCACCGAACAGGTGCCCATCATCCAGAAGATGATCATCCGCAAGTGCCGTGAAGCCGGAAAACCTGTGATCACCGCCACCCAGATGCTGGAAAGCATGCGCACCAACCCCCGTCCCACCCGTGCAGAGGCCAGCGACGTGGCCAACGCCATCTTCGACGGCACGGACGCAGTGATGCTTTCCGCAGAATCTGCCAGCGGCATGTACCCTGTGGAATCTGTGGGCATGATGTTCAAAATCGCTGAGACCGCTGAAGGCACTTCCCAGTACGAAGAAGAACTCATCAAGATCCCCGAGGACCGGCACACCACCCAGGACGCCATCTCCCACTCTGCCAGTGAGATTGCAGGCTTCCTGAATGCCAAGGCCATCGTGTGCTTCACCTCCTCTGGAGCCACTGCAGCCCGCGTGTCCCGCCGCCGTCCCCGCAAACCCATCCTGGCCCTCACCCCCAACGAAAAAGTGGTGAACCAGCTGGCCCTGATGTGGGGCGTGGTGCCCCTCCTCACCCGCGACCCCAAAGACACCGATGACATGGTGGAAATCGCCGTCCAGACCCTGCAGGAGCTGGAACTGGTGCAATCTGGTGACCGCATCGTGATCGTCGCTGGCGTGCCGTTCGGCATGAAGGGGACCACCAACACGCTGCGTGTGGCGCGGATTCCTTAACCTGATCCCCCACCCTCACCCTGACCTCACCCCGGCCTTCGGCCTCCCTCTCCACTTAAACGGAGAGGGTTTCTGTTGTCTTCCTGTCCACCCAATGAAAAACCTCTCCCGCGAAAGTGGGAGAGGGCGCGAAGAGACGCTGTCTCAAGCGGGGTGAGGGTGATTACGCAGGCACAATCCGTGCACTGTTCGCCAGATGCTCGCCCTGTTCCATCTGGTAGTAACGCCCGAAACGGTTCTCCAGGAAAGCCTGCAGGGGCACATCTTCCTGACGCACAAAGCCCTGCAGGGGCAGGAATTCTTCGGCGTGGAGGTCCAGGATAGCGCACAGGGAGGCGGCCGTGGTGAGCTGGATGGCGCTCCAGTGCTGACCGTGCACCATCTGGTCGTAGATCTTGCGGGCATCACTGACCTGGGTCAGGCGGCCATCCTTGTAGCCTGTCACAGTGCAGAAGGTCAGGACCACATCCTGAGGGGTGATGGGGAGGGCATTCTCCAGGATGTCTTTGAGCATCTCGCGTCGCTCGGAGAGGCGCAGGTCGCGGATCAGGAACTGCATCAGGTAGCGGTGGCCAGGGTAACGCACGGACTTGTAATCCAGACGTTGAACTTTGCCTTCCAGGGTTTCACAGAGGGTGCCCAGACCGCCAGAGGTGTTGAAAGCCTCATACGTGATGCCGTCCAGAGAGAAGCTCTCCAGTCCTTCCAGGGCCTGCATCTCGACAATTTTGCCGTCCTGTAGGGCTTCACAGGGGTTGATGTACTCGTTGACCACCCCATCGGTGGACCAGGTGAGGTTGTACATCAGCATGTTGGTGGGGAACTGCGGCAAGGCCCCCACACGCATTTTGATGTCCAGAATGCTGTCAAATTCTCTGGCAAGGTCTGCAGCCAGAATCCCAATGAAGCCCGGGGCCAGACCGCACTGGGGCATGAACACCTGACCGGGTTTTGCATGCTTCGCCAGGTCACGGATGTGGGCGGTGGTGTCCCGGTCCTCGGTGAGGTCGAAGTAACTCACCCCGGCGTTCAATGCAGCTTCTGCAATGAATTTGTTGACGAAGTAAGGACCGGCGGAGACCACCTGATCCACTTCTTTGAAGGCCTCCTGCATCATGCCAATGTCGGTGGCGTCCAGCACCACGCTTTTCACGGGCACGGTTTTGACGGCACGCTCCAGGGCCTGTTCACTCTTGTCTGCGAGGGTGACCTCGTAATTCTGGGCGTGGTGCAGCAGGTGTGCGATGGTGGTGCCGACTTTTCCGGCACCGAAAATCAGGACTTTGCGTTTCATGGTGTGTGACCTCCCTGCCAGGGAGGCAAACCCTCTCTGACACTTTTTTGGATGTGGGTTTTAAGGGGTAATGGAAAAGGTTGCTGAAGAGAAAATGTAGGGGCGAGGCATGACTCGCCCTTTACGGGTTTACAGCTCGGAAACGTTTACAGGGGCTTTCACATCGGCGTATTCGGTTTCCATCTGGGCCAGTTGCAGCTTGCCCGAGATGTCGTCGTTGACGCCGTGCCAGTAGGTGTAGTTGTCGATCACCCAGATGCCAGATTCACGGGTGCCGTTGCCGGAACTTTTGGTGCCACCGAAGGGCATGTGGGCTTCTGCACCGGTGGTGGAGTTGTTGATGGAGGTCATGCCTGCCTGGATGTTCTCGCGGAACTTGTAGGCCCATTCGCGGTTGTTGGTGTAGATTGCGCTGGAGAGGCCGTATTCCACGCTGTTGGCCACTTCCAGGGCTTCGTCGATGCCGTCCACTTTCACCAGGTTGATGGTGGGTCCGAAGCATTCACGCTGGAAGATCTGCATGTCTTTGGTGACGTTGTCCCAGACGGTAGGCCAGCCATAGAAGGCTTCTTCAGGGTCGCCCTGGAAACCTTCGGGTTTGTTGTCACGGGTGATGCGTTTGTTGCCGTGCAGCAGGGTTGCACCATCTTTTTCGCCGAGGTCGTAGTGGGCTTCCCAGCTCTTGAAGAAGCGCTCGTTGATGAAAGGGCCATAGAGTACGTCATCGTGTTCGCCAGGGTTGCCGATTTTGATTTTTTGCACTTGTTCGAGGTATCGCTTCTTGAACTCCTCGTAGATGGGGGCGTCCAGAATGATGTTGCCTGCACTGGTGCAGCGCTGGCCTCCGGTGCCGAAAGCGGCCCACAGGGCACCTGCCACGGCATTGTCAAGGTCTGCATCGCGCATGACCACCAGGGGGCTCTTGCCGCCCAGTTCCAGGGTGGGGTGGGTGAGGTTGCGGCCTGCCACCTCGCCAATTTTGCGTCCCACAGTGCTGGATCCGGTGAAAGCGATCTTGTTCAGGCGCTTCTCGTCCATCATGTCCACCAGGAATTCACCGGTGGAGCCTCCGCCGTATCCGAACACCAGGTTCATGACCCCATCGGGCAGACCGCCTTCAATCAGCAGCTGGGTGAAAGCGTAACTGGTCAGGGGAGCATCTTCACTGGGCTTCCAGACGATGGTGTTTCCAGTCAGCAGGGCCGGGATGATTTTCCAGGCAGGCACGGCCACAGGGAAGTTTCCTGCGGTGATGATGCCCACCACGCCCAGAGGACGGCGGAAGGTCATCAGGTCTTTGGTGTGCATCTCGCTGGGCACGGTCTGGCCGTACAGGCGGCGACCTTCAGACTGGAAGAAGTGGCAGGTGTCGATGGCTTCCTGTACGTCTCCACGGGCCTCTTTCAGGGTCTTGCCCATTTCACGGGAGAGCAGGCGGCTCAGGGCTTCTTTTTCACGCTCGATGGCCTTGCCGATGTTCCCGATGATGTTGCCCCGGATGGGAGCAGGTGTTTTGCTCCATTTTGCAAAAGCAGTTCTGGCAGCGATGCAGGCTTCACGCACCTGCTTTCTGGTGGCGACGGGGAATTCTCCAAGCACGTCGCTGAGTTTTGAGGAGTTGTGGCTCAGGTAATGCTCCTGGCTGTCCACACTTTTTCCATTGATGATGTTGAGGTAACGCTTCACGGTGTGTTCTCCAGTGTGTGGTTTCTGAGCAGTCTGGGTCACTTCACGACCTCCCTTTTCTGGGTCTGGGTGGTGTAGGTGCTCTCGAAGATTTTATCTGCATTTCCAGCTTCAAAACCCTCACGGCGGTGTTCGCGCTTCAGTTCGGATTTTGAGAGGTGGCTGTAGGCAGGGAGCACCCGTCTTTCAGCAAATTCCACGTAGGAACCGCTGATCATTTTCTTTTTGCCTTCGGCGAATTCGGCCTCGATCATCTCTGCAACGGTGGAGGACTGCAGCAGCAGGCCATCAGGACTGACCTTGATCTTGCCGCCAGAGTCATTCAGCTTGAAGCCGTTTCTCTCCAGGAAGTCGTTGTAGCCCTGGATGCTGTTGTAACCCTCAGGCAGGCTATGGATGGACACGGTGAAGTGGTTCAGGTAATAACGGTTGTAGATCACCCAGGCAGCGTATTCGGATTCCTGCTGCAGGCGCTCGTAATCTTCCAGCGTGGGAAGCCTCCAGAGGGCCTTGTGCAAGAAGGCATCCACTTCTTCCCAGTGGTCGAGGTTGAGGTCATCCACTGGATCAGATTTCACTTCATCGGTGTAGCTGTAGATGATGCGCTGGGCCACTTCGGAAAGTTCATGGACGCGCAGCTCGGACACAAAGATTCTGGGGAACTCCGGGGAGGGGGGAGCGTACCAGAAGGCGTTCAGCTTCTTGGCCTGAAAGTTGTAGCGTTCCTGTTTGCGGTAGCCGTAGTGCAGGAAGATCTTTTCAAAGGACTGGATCCCAAGCTGGGGCACGCCCATTGTTCTGAAGGCGATGTGGTCGTTTTCAATCTGGCTGAGGTCTGCGATGGTGCCTTCTGCCAGCATGGCTGCAATCACGCCTTCCACATCGGGAACGCGGTCCTGGTAGCGGCGCATCAGGCCATCCAGCACTTTTTTCAGGGTTTCATGCATGTGCAAGTTCCTTTCTTCATGAAGACACCATACCCTCTGGGAAATCCATCCCAGAGAAGTTGATTTGTCCTGTGTTGGGACGTTTATCCTGTTCTTGTCTTCATGCTAGCACCCCGCTGAAAACACCCTGACCTGCCATTTGAAAAGTGTATACAATCTGAAATCCCCAGAAGCCTGGGGTGGGCAGATCCCAAAAGTTAACGCCCGCTGTGGAAACGGGCGCAGGGGTTTGCAAAAGCCAAGTGTGAAACTTACATGAGAATCAGAGGTCACGCCGTCGGAAGACCACAATCGCCAGGCCCAGCAACGCCACCAGATAGAAAAAAGCCCATACCAGATCACCGCTCTGGACTTCTGTGCTGCCCACCAGGGGGTTGCCATCCCTGATCCCTGGAGGCAAATCCCGCATGGTGCGGGTTTGCAGGTAATAGCTGGCAAAACGCCACATGGCATCGCTCGGAAAGATGTAATGCGAGTACAGCCCGATTTTCTCCATCAACGGGGTGTCCGTAAATTTCCCCAGATTTCCCACCAGTCCGCCTGTCCAGGACAGCGCATACACCATGAACATCACCACGCCACTGGTCAGCACCGGAAAAACGGCACTGCACAGCACCGTGCTGGTGAGCAAAATCCAGGTGCCCAGGGCCATCAGCAGGATGGTCTTGAGGTAATCTGCAGGCAGGTAACCGGTGATCCAGTACGTCCCATACACCACCCCCAGACCCAGCAAAGCCAGATACACCAGGCTGACCAGACTGAGGCCCAGCCATTTCCCAAGCACCAGTTCGGCCCGCCTGAGGGGTTTGATCAGGATGGTCATCAAGAGGCCACTTTCCACCTCTCCAGAGAGCGTCGAAACCCCCAGCATGATGCCCACCAGACTCCCCAGAAAGTTCACCACATACAAACCCATGATGCTTAGGGTGGCGTAAATCTCATCTGCACGGCGCAGGCGTTCTCGGCCCAGTTCTGCAGCCCTTTCGGTCAGGTTTTCTTGCAGGGCGTGGGCCCCATAAAAATACAAACCCAGAAAAACCACGGTCAGAATGAGTAAAGCCAGAATCAGTTTTTTGGCGAAAGCCTCCTGCAAGGTGAAAGCAGCCACTTTGAAGATGTTGTTCATTTCGCCTCCATTAAAGAGACATAGAGGTCTTCCAGCGTGCGTTTCTGGGGGGTCAGGCCATAAATTGGACACTGGTGTTTGAACATCACTTCTGCAATGCGGGCCACTTCCTTCTCCTCAGAAACCCTGAGCAGGGCCATGTGTGCAGAGAAAGACAGAACCTCGGCAAATGAAGCAAACTCCTGCTGGAGGTCTGTTGTCATGTTCTCGCTGTGGACTTCCACCTCCAGCGTTCCTTTCAGGAGTTCCTGCAGGGTTCCTGTGCGCAGCACCTGCCCGTTTTGCACGATGCACACCCGATCACAGGTCAGTTCCACTTCCGAAAGCAGATGGGAATTCAGAAACACGGTGGTTCCCTGTTCCTGCAAGTGGTGAATGATGTTGCGCACCTGCCGGCGACCCAGAGGATCGAGAGCAGAGGTGGGCTCGTCCAGAAAGACAATTCTGGGTTTGTGCAAGATGGCCTGGGCCAGTCCGACCCGTTGCTGCATGCCTTTGGAATAGCCTTTGACCTTGCGGTCTCCATGCGGCGAGAGGCCCACCTGATCCAGCACTTCTGGAATGCGCTGGTCCAGCTGCTGATCGGTCATGCCACACAGCCTGCCGTGCCATCTGAGCAGGTCCTTGCCAGACAGCCAGTCATGGAAACGGAAAAGCTCTGGTAAAAACCCCACCTGCCGTTTGACTTCCACATCTGAAATGGGATGGCCCAGCAGGGTTGCACTGCCCTTGGTGGGGGAGGTCAGGCCCAGCAGCATTTTGATGGTGGTGGTCTTTCCGGCTCCGTTGGGGCCCAGAAAGCCAAACACCTCCCCCTGTCCCACCGAGAAACTGATGTCCTGAACGGCCACCTTCCTGGGATACGCTTTGTGCAGATTTCTGGCTTCGATGTCCATGCTGATTTCAGGGTACGGGGTTTTTTCTTGAGAAATGCTGTTGCAGCCTGACTTCAGCCAATTCCAGCTTCCGCAAACGTGGCCATATTTTTCAGAACACTGGCTGCTGCCTGCAGGATGGGCACGCAGAGCACCCCTCCTGTGCCTTCTCCCAGACGCATGTCCAGGTTCAGCAGGGGTTCCAGACCCAGGTGGATCAGTTGCCGGATGTGTCCGATTTCCACACTCTGGTGGCTTGCAAAGAAATACTGGGCGGCCAGGGGAGAAAGGGCAGCAGCAATCAGGGCTGCGGATCCAGCAATGAAGCCATCAATAACCACCGGGACACGGTGGGCTGCACCTGCCAGCATCACCCCGGTCATGGCTGCAATTTCCAGACCCCCCAGGTCTGCCAGCACCCCCAGAGGATCCTGGTTGTCGCTGGCTTTGCGGCCCAATGCATCTGCAATCACCTGAATTTTGTGGGCCAGGCCTTCGTCAGAAATCCCTGTGCCCCTTCCTGTGACCTGAGCAGGATCAAGGTCCAGCATGCGGGCGGTGATGGCGGCAGCAGGGGTGGTGTTGCCAATGCCCATCTCGCCGGGAACCAGGATGCCTGCTCCTGCCTGAATGGCTTGTCGCGCTACCTCTGCCCCCAGCAGCACGGCCTGTTCTGCTTCTTTGCGGGTCAGGGCGCTTTCCAGGCGCAGATTGCGGGTTCCTTTGCTTACAGGTGTGTTGACCAGTGCAGGATGGTCCGGCAGGTCTGCATTCACACCAGCATTGATGACCTGCACTTTTGCACCCACAGTGCGGGCAATGGCATTCACTGCTGCTCCACTGGCCAGAAAGTTCAGCACCATCAGGGGGGTCACACTGGCAGGAAAGGCGCTGACGCCTTCCTCGCACACGCCGTGATCTCCGGCACACACGATGGCCACAGGGTTTTTGATTTCGGGTTTTTCGGTGCCCAGAATGCCTGCCAGACGGATGCCCAGGGTTTCCAGTTTGCCCAAGGATTTCGGGGGTTTGGTGAGCTGGTTCTGACGTTCCAGTGCGTTCTGCAAGGCCTGTGCATTGAGGGGTTGAATCTGATCCAGTAAAGTCTGCATTTCAGACAACAGCCTAGCAAATCATCTGGCAAACTATTTTGTTTTCAAAGCCTGCCCCGAGATGCAAAAATAACTTTCCTGGCAGGTGGTTGCAAACAACTGGTTCACCCGTCCCAGAACATCGCGGTAATCGCGGGCCAGTTTGTTGATGGGAACAATGCCCAGTCCCACCTCGTTGCTGACCACGAGGGTCTCACCCGTTCTGGATTGGATTTCTGCACACACTGCAGCAGCACGTTCCAGAATTTCTGCTTCAGAAAGCTCCTGCAGCATCAGGTTGGAGACCCACAAGCTCAGGCAGTCAATCAGCAGGGTTCCTGAAGTTTGCTGTACAGCTTCCAGCAGGTTTACAGGAGCTTCCAGGGTCTGGAAGTGCTCTGGACGGTCTGCCTGATGTCTGGAAATGCGTTCCTGCATCTCTCCGTCAAAGGCCTGTGCCGTGGCAATGAAGGTGACAGGGCCATTGGTTTCAGCGGCCAGCCTTTCAGCAAATGCACTTTTGCCGGATCTGGCTCCTCCAGAGATGAAGGTTCTTGTGGGTTGGGTTTCTGGGAAAGTGATATTTAAATGCTTCAATGTCCAGATCCCCTGATGCTCGGTCAGCACGGTCAGGCTGGCTGGGGAGAGTTCAAAATGCTGAAAGTCCAGGGTGAGGCGCAGGATGGCCCGGATCACCCCCAGGTGGCTGACCAGCACTGTGTTGCCTTCTGGAAGCTGGTTCAAGACCCCCTCCACCCGCTGAAAGAAGGCCTGCCCGGATTCTCCTTCAGGAGCACCAGAGGTTGCTGCTGGATCCTGCATGTCTTCCAGCCATTTCAGCGGTGCGTCACCATGCAGTGCTTGCAGTTCTGCCCAGGTGTGACCTGCCATGATGCCAAAATCCATTTCTCTTAAATCTGAATGCACGACAGGAGAGAGGCACAGGGCCTGACAGCTTTGCAGGGTGCGCAGGCTGGGGGAACTCAGGACATGGGCTTCTGGGAGCAGAAAAGGTTTAAGTTTGCCAACAGCCGTTTTTCCTGCTGTGCTCAAAGGTGAGTCTGTGCTGGGGTAGCGTTTCAGGTGGTTGTCTTCTGTGCTTCCATGTCGAATCAAGAACAGGATGCGGCTCATTTGTGTCCTCCTGACACCAGCACCCACAAAAGAAGCACAGCAATTTCAGTGCATTCGATGATGGCCCCATACACATCCCCATTGATGCCCCCTCCCAGCCTGCCTGCAGCAAAACGGGCCACCAGCAGGGCTGACAGCATTCCAGCCAGCAGCATCCACCAGCCACCTGGAAAAACCAGCACTGGAAGGATCAAAAGGAGCCCCATCTGCCACCAGCCTTCTCTGGACCTGGCCCCCAGGGATTCTTCTCTGGCTGCAGGAAACAGGTTCATGGGGATCAATACGGAAAAGCGGGCAATGGCTGGAACAAGGACCAATGGAAAAAGTGTGGTCCATTTGTGGCCATGCAGTTCGGTCAGCAGGCTCCATTTGAACAGCAAAGCCACCACTGCAACAGCCAGCCCAAAAGCCCCGATGTGCACATCTTTGAGGATTTCCAGGCGCTTCTGGGGGGATTTCATGACCAGCAGTGCGTCTCCAGCATCCACCAGACCATCAAAGTGCAGCATTCCGGTGATCCACAACCATGCTGTGAGGGCCAGGGCACCACTGACACCAGCAGGAAAGAACTGACCCAGCAGCAGCACCAGAAACAGGACCAGACCCACAGCATAACCGGCCAGAGGATAGAATCCACTGGCTTTCTTGAATTCTCCTTCCCTGACCTCACCCACGTCTGGGAGAGGCAGGGTGGTCAGGAAAGTCAGGGCGAGGTGGGCGTAACGCAACATTGCCCCACAGTATCACCCTGAACGGGAGGAACCTCGAACAGTTTTGACCCCCGAACATAAAGCATTTTGCATCTGGGACATTTGAAAGCCAGCTCATGGGACCTGCGAATGTACCATTCCAGCGGTCCTCCACACCCAGAACAGGGTGCAACTGCTGGACGTTCGGATTTGCGCTTTACAGGATCCTGCATGATGCGCCTGAGCTTTCGGAGGTAACTCTTTTTGTGGATGATCTGGGGGTTTTTGTGCCAGTAATTCTTGCGCCAGTAGAACCAGGTTTCGGGATCAGAAGAGAGGTCCATTTGCAGGCAAAGCCTGTTTGACATCAGAAAATCTTTTCTCAGGATCAGGCGAAATTCTGGATCAAATTCAATGGCCTCTTGTTCATGTGCCTTGGTCATCAGAGAGCATTTTGATGCAGCCCGCTGGTGCCTGTAGAGATGCTGGGTGCTCCAGAAGGAATCAAAGATCAGAAATCCATCCAGATCTTCTGTCCAGCCACACATTGGACATTTGGTGTCATGTGAATAAGGGGCAATGATGGCCTGCTCGGTGTGCACCAGAGCGCCACAGCCACGACAGGGCAAAAGTTTGTTTTGAGGCATGTTTTCAAGAACTCAAATGGATTTGGGCTGACCCCGTTGCGGAGTTCTTCTTTTCCAGTTTACCCTTTTTGGCTTCTGCCTTCTGTTTGACCCTGACGACGTGCCTCCATAGCGGTCTGGTCGGCACTGGGTCGTTGCCCTTGGCTCTCGGCCCTCGGCGTCTTTAGCGCCTTCTGCTCCCGAATGTTTCACGTGAAACACCCACCCCCGACTTTCCCACTGCAGTGTTAAGCTGTGAGGTGCTGGGAACCGCTCCGCGTAGGACGGTTTGAGGGTGAAAACCCAAGTGGGGAATCTGGTGCGCGGTGCAGGAGATGCTGCGGGCAAGTCCAGAACTGACGCGCAACGGTGATAGATGCAGCAAAAGTCTTCAGTCCGAATGCCACCCCAGTGAATGCCTCGCGATTGGGTGCGTGCAGCGCAATTCAAACCCGCTCGTGTGTGGAGAACCATGCAGAGTCTGGAAACCGAGCAGGTCTGTCTGACCCTCAAACCCTCAAGCCTCATTCTGGATTTTCTGGAGCCCAGAACCGTCCTGTCCAGTGCCCCTTTCAATGGTGGCCTGACCCGCGCAAGGTATGTGCTGAACCGCACGGTGGGGATGGATTTCTGCCCTGTTGATGTTCAACAGGCGGTGCGTGAAGAAATCAGGGCGGTGAACCTGCCTCCCGAACAGACGGTGTGCTGCCTGACTGCAGTGGACGTCTGGAAATTTGGAGAGGGCAGGGCAGAGGAGCAGGGCATCAACGTCACGGCTTTTGTGACGGCGGGACTGGGCAACCTGAGTGCTCCAGGGCTGACCCCAGTCAGTGATCACAAACCAGGAACCATCAACACCATTGTGTGCATCGAGGCCCACCTGCCGGATGCTGCCCTGGTAGAAGCCGTGCAGATGGTCACCGAGGTCAAAGCCCGTGTGCTGCAGGGCCGTGAAACCCGTGAAGGTTTTCCTGGCACCGGAACCAGCACCGACACCGTGACCGTGGTGATGCTGGGAGGCAAAGAAGAGAAATACTCGGGTGCCGTGACCCCGGTGGGCCGTGCAGTGGCCCGTGCCTTTGAAGATGCTTTCAGAGAGGCGATCAAATGAGCAGCCAGCCTCACACCACCAAACCTTACGAGAAACCCCAGGGAGAGCGCCGGGGTCTGCTGATCATCAACACTGGAAATGGCAAGGGCAAGACCACTGCTGCGCTGGGCCTGCTGGTGCGTGCCCAGGGTCGCGGTCTGAGAACCCGCCTGCTGCAGTTCATCAAGCATGAAAGTGCGAATTTTGGAGAGCACCGCAGCCTGAAAACGCTGGGCATTCCTTTTGCAGGGCTGGGAGATGGGTTCTCCTGGACCAGCAAGGACCTGGACCGCAGCAAAGAGATGGCGCAGATGGGCTGGCAGGAGGCAAAAGAGGCCATGCTGTCTGACCAGTATGACCTGATTGTGCTGGATGAGGTGACCTATCCCATCAACTGGGGCTGGATTGATGTGCAGGATGTCCTGGCCACCCTGAAAGCCCGTCCGAAGATGCTGCATGTGGTGCTCACGGGTCGCAATGCCCCTGCTGCACTGATCGAAATGGCTGATACAGTCACCGAGATGACCCCCATCAAGCATGCCTTTGAGGCTGGAATCCCTGCCCAGAAAGGGATTGAGCACTAAACCATGCGCACGTTGCTTTTCCTCGGGGTGGCCCTGGTCTATGTCCTGATCACGGTGCAGGTGATCAGGAAGCCTTCCAGCGTGATGCAGGACCTGGGCCTCAGGTTTGACAACATAAATGGCCTGAGTGAATTTCACGCCATTTATGTGGGGGTGTGGTCGGTCACTGCAGCCATGCTGATTTATGCGGCTTTTTTGCCCCATGAAAGACCTGTGGCCATTTTTGCTGCCCTGATGGTGCTGGCCCAGCCCATGGGGCGCATTGTGGCTTTGTTTCGGGGTGGGGCACCCCGGGGAAAAATGCAGCTGATGTTCATTCTGGAAACCATTGGGGGATTGTGGCTCTGTTTTCTGGCCTGACCATCCTGCTGGCTTTTGGGCTGGACCATCTGGGAGAACCCCCCAGCAAACTTCACCCGGTGGTCTGGATGGGCAATTATTTGCAACTGGCCCGCAGGGTTTTGAAGAAGGGCTTCTTGCCCGGTTTGCTGGGCTGGGGTGTGGGTGCTGGACTGGTGGTGCTGGTTGCTCTTGTGGTTCAGATTCTGCTTCAGCTTTTTCCCACAGGAATCCAGTTGCTCTTGCTGACCCTGTGCCTGAAACCCCTGATGGCCTGGAAAGCCCTGAAACAGGCAGGAGAAAAAGTGCTGGATGCCCCCACCTTGCCAGAGGCCAGACAGGAACTCTCCTGGCATCTGGTGAGCCGCAACACCTCAGAACTGTCTGAAAGTGAAGTGATGGGTGCAGCCATGGAATCCGTGGCCGAAAACCTCTCGGATTCTCTGGTGGCCCCACTGTTCTGGTTTCTGGTGGGAGGGTTGCCCATGGTGGCCTTCTACCGTTTTTGCAACACAGCAGATGCCATGTGGGGTTACCGCAGCCTGGAACTGGAACATTTTGGTAAGGTGGCGGCCCGCATGGATGATGTGCTCAACCTGATTCCTGCCCGGCTGACCGGCGGGCTGATCTGTGCGGTGGGCAAGTCTGAGCGGGCTTTCCAAACCATGTTGCGGGATGCCCAGATGACCCCCAGCCCCAACTCGGGGTATCCGATGGCAGCCCTGGCCGGTCTGCTGGGGGTCAAACTCAGCAAACGGGAAACCTATGTGCTGGGAGCAGAATTCAGGGAACCTGAGCGCAAAGATCTGCAGGAAACGCTGTCTGTCCTCCATCGGGTGGCCTGGGTGGCTGTGGCTTTACTGGCTGTGGTGGCATGTTTCCGCTGATCCCAAAAGCCCTCCACGGGGGCAAACAAGCCGAAGATCAGCCGCTGGATTTCTCGGTGAACAGCAATCCTCTGGGACCCAATCCAGTGTTGCTGCAGGCCTGGAAAGCCGCAGACCTGACCGAATATCCAGAGCCCACCTACCTGCACACCCGCACCGTTCTGGCCCACTGGCATCAGGTCAGACCAGAACAGGTGGTGCTGGGAGTGGGGGCCAGCGAACTGATGTACCGCATCTGTTTTGCCCTGCTCCGTCCTGGAGATGAAGTGCTGTCTGTGGGTGCGCCTTTTGGAGAATTTGCCCGTGCAGTGGAGTTGTGCAGAGGCAAGCTGCAGGTCACAGACCGCCTGAACCCACAGCTCAAACCAGTGAAATTGCTTTACCTCTCCAACCCCCACAACCCAACAGGGCATTTCTGGGAAGACCTGCAACCCTTGCTGGATCAGGCAGAGCATGTGTTGCTGGATGAAGCTTACCTGCCTTTTCTGGGCATCCATCCAACAGCACTTCCCGAGCGGGTGATCCGACTGCAATCTCCAGGGAAGGTGCATGGGGTGGTGGGGATGCGCCTGGCTTATGCCCTGTGCAGCGAACCCATCGCCCAGCAGTTGAGCAACCTGCAGAGTGCGTGGCATTTGCCCGCCAGTCTGGATGTGGCCCTCAGGAGCCTGCCTGTGGCCCAGGATTTTGTGCAGCAGACCCTGCCTGTGGTGCAAAAAGCTGCAGCACAACTGGCTGTTGCCCTGAAGGTCCAGCCTCAGGGTTTGCCTTTCATGCTCTTTCCAGCCCCTGAAACCCCCAGACTGAATGCTTTTCTGCTGGAAAGGGGAATCCGGGTCAGGGACTGTGCCAGTTATGGTTTTCCTGATCACATCCGGGTCAGCACCCAGCTTGAAAAGGATGCATTTTTGCTGCAAGGCCTGCGTGACTTTTATGGCCTGCAGCACTTTTGACCTGCAACACTTTTAAAGAGAAAAAACATGAACCATAAAACAGAAAACATGCACAAAAAACCCCTGAAAACCATCATGCTGATGGGATGCACCTCAGATGCGGGCAAGTCGTTTCTGACGGCGGCCCTGTGCAGGCACTATGCCAACCTGGGTTACCAGGTGCGCCCTTTCAAAGCCCAGAACATGAGCAATTTTGCTGCTGTGACGCGGGATGGACTGGAGATCGGGCGGGCACAGTACCTGCAGGCGCTGGCAGCGAGGGTTTTGCCAGATGTGCGGATGAATCCGGTGCTCCTCAAACCCATGGCAGACACCCGCAGTGCCGTGGTGGTTATGGGCAAGCCTGATCCTGAAATTTCTGCTTTGCCCTGGTTTGACCGCAAACCCAGGCTCTGGGGTGTGGTGCAGGAAGCCCTGCACAGCCTGCAGCAGGAAGCTGAAATCCTGATCATTGAGGGGGCGGGAAGCCCGGCAGAGATCAACCTCAAAAAGAGCGACATCGTGAACATGCGGGTGGCAAAAGAAGCCCAGGCAGAGGTGTACCTGATTGCAGACATAGACAAAGGAGGCGCTTTTGCGCATTTGCTGGGCACCTGGATGTGCCTGGATGAGGAAGAACGGTCTCTGGTCAAAGGCTTCATCCTCAACAAATTCCGGGGAGACAAAACCCTCCTCAGGGAAGCCCCGATGTGGCTTGAACAGCAAACCGGGATTCCTGTGGTGGCCATTGTGGACATGCTGCCCAACAAACTTCCTGAAGAAGACACCCTGCATTACCGGGCAGAACCCAGGTTCGGGGTGAAAAACATTGCGCTGCTGTGTTATCCCTATGCCAGCAACCTGGATGAGTTTGATCCGCTGGTGCACCAGTCCGGGGTGCAGGTGGTGCCGCTCAGGGACCTGCAAAACCTGGAGGTTTACGATGCCCTGATTTTGCCGGGCTCACGCAACACCGCAGAATCCCTGCGCTGGCTGGACCAGACCGGCTGGAAAGTGCAGGTTCAGCAATTTGCATCCACAGGGAAACCTGTTCTGGGCATTTGTGGAGGCATGCAATTGCTGGGCCGCCGCTTGCTGGACCCCCACAACATTGAAAGCGGAGATGCAGAAGGTCTGGGTCTGCTGGAAGTGGAAACCACCCTGGACCCGGACAAGACCACCCTGCAAACCTGCATCCCTTATCTGGATGGTGAGGTCTCAGGTTATGAGATTCACCATGGCATCACCCGCAACCTGGGAGCCACCCCCTGGTTGCCCCATGAACTGGGATGGCAGCAGGGAAACGTCAGGGGGGCTTACCTGCATGGTCTCTTTGAAAACCGGCTTTTTGTTCAGGAATTTCTGAACATCCTGCAGCTTCAGGCCGAAGTGCCAGATTGGAGTGGTGAATTGGAGCAGGAACTCAACAGAATTGCAGAACAGGCAATCAAAACCTCTGGCTGGGAAGGCTTTTTGTCCTGATTGTTCCGCATTTTCTGCACGCTTTGCTTAAATTCTTGCATCAAAATGCGAAACTTCCTGGAGAACCTGCTAGACGTTCATGAAATTTGGGCTTGACTGCACAAATGAAGCACACAAAACGCAAAGGCGGTTACGCTGGAACCATGACGCGCCTTCTTCCCCTGTTGGTGTTGCTCAGCGGCCCTGCCCTGGCTGCAAGCGGCAAGATAGACTCGGGAGACACCGCATGGGTACTTGCCTCAAGTGCCCTGGTGCTCCTGATGACCCCCGGACTGGCCCTCTTTTACGGAGGTCTGGTCTCCACCCGCAGCGTTCTCAACACCATGATGATGAGCTTCGCCGCCATTGCCATTGTGTCGGTGCTGTGGATTTTCTTCGGCTACTCCCTGGCTTTTGGTGAGGGAAGCTGGATCGGCAACCTTTCCCATGCCGGTCTGGCAGGCCTGGACAACCAGGTCTGGGGCACCATCCCCGAATATGTCTTTGTGCTGTTTCAGACAGGTTTTGCCATCATCACCCCGGCCTTGATCAGCGGTGCAGTGGTGGAAAGGATGCGTTTCGGAGCCTACCTGCTGTTCATCACCCTTTGGAGCATTCTGGTGTACATCCCCCTGGTGCACTGGCTGTGGACCCCAAACGGCTGGCTGGCCAAACTGGGTGTGCTGGACTTCGCCGGAGGCCTCCCCATCGAGGTGGCCTGCGGATTCTCTGGCCTGATTGCCGCCATGATGGTGGGTGGGCGTTTTGGCTGGCCCCGCCGTGCTGTGCTTCCCCACAACATGGTTTATGTGCTGCTGGGTGTGGGCCTCCTGTGGTTCGGCTGGCTGGGCTTCAATGCAGGGTCTGCCCTCACTGCTGGAGAAAGCGCAGGACGGGCCATCACCGCCACCAATGCCGCTGGCGCTTCAGCCATGCTGAGCTGGATGCTGTGGGAATACGTGCACTCCAAACGCGCTACCGTGCTGGGTGCGGCCACCGGAAGCATTGCAGGCCTCGTCGCTGTAACACCTGCTGCGGGCTTCATCAGCCCTCTGGCTGCCCTCCTGCTAGGCTTCCTGGCCACCACCGTGTCCTTCTGGATTCTGGCCTACAAGCACAAACTGAAATTCGATGATTCCCTTGACGTGTTCGCCGTGCACGGCATGGGCGGCGTGGTGGGCATCCTGTTCACCGGTCTGTTCGCTTTCACCACCGGGCAGGGCAAAGACCCCCTCACCCAGTTTGGGGTTCAAGCCCTTGGATTGATCTTCACTGTGGCCTTCTGTGCGGGCCTCACTTTTGTGAGCATGAAACTCACCCAGATTTTCATTCCCCTGCGGGTGGATGTGCATGAAGAGAGCATTGGGGTGGACCTGGCCCTCCACCAGGAATCCGGTTACAACAACGATGACTTTGGTTTTTCCACCCAGGACACCAGCAACCTGGCGGCTCCGGTGCTGATCTCCTCGGACTGAGGTTCAGTCAGAACAGAGAAACCGGGCCAGGGCCCGGTTTCTTTTTGGTGCTTGTTTGTTTCAGAGGTTTAGGAAACCTCAGCTGCTTTTTTCCACCACGTAGGCTTTTTCAATGACATCGGGTTGGATTTCCTTGGAAGGACGCATGGGATCGATGCGCTGCAGTCTGTCCAGCACATCCAGACCTTCGGAAACCCGACCAAAGACGGCGTGTTTGCCGTCCAGCCAGGGGGTGTCCACAAAGGTGATGAACAGCTGGGAGCCGTTGGTGTTGGGACCCCGGTTGGCCATGCTGAGCACCCCTTTGCCGCGGTGGCGCAGGTCACGGTCAAACTCGTCTTCGAAGTTGTAGCCAGGGCCACCGCTGCCGGTTCCAGTGGGATCTCCGGTCTGGGCCATGAAGTCTTCCAGCACCCGGTGGAACACGATGCCGTCGTAGTAATGGTTGCGCAGCAGGTACACGAAGTTGTTGACCGTGACAGGGACCTGATCTGCGTACAGGTCAATCACCAGACGGCCTTTGTTGGTTTCAAAAACGGCCTTGTACTGCTTGCCGGGCTCGATGCCATCCCCGAGTTCGGGGGCCTGGTTGAATCGGGTTTTGCGCTCGCTGGACAGCTCAGGGGTGAGGGCATAACCCTGGGGAATGTAAATGTCACTCATCCAGAGCATTGTATGACAAGAAGCGGGAAAAAAAGTGCAGTTTTGCTGCTTTCTGCCTGCAAAGAGGACCATCCCCAGCAGAATCAGGCCACTGGGTTTGAACAGGAAGCCCAGGATCACCAGCAATGGCCCAAGATGGGCTCCGAACATCAGGGCTGGGGATTGTAACCCATCAGGGCCTGAGCGGGGTTGTGCAGGGCATCCTGGAGGGAGGGTCAAAGACCAGGTTTGTCCCCTCCAGGGTTGCGCCCTCAGGCTCCAGCAGGGTTTATGCTGAAACCATGATCACCGGACTGGACCATGTGTTGATTCCCGCTCCCAGAAACAGCGAAGCGGCCGTGAGGGCTTTTTATGGTGGAATTCTGGGCCTGATGGAGCTGGAAAAACCTGCACCCTTGCAGGGCCGTGGAGGGGTGTGGTTTGGCCTTCCAGATGGACGGCAAATTCACGTTGGCAGTGAAGATCCCTTTGTGCCTCAGAAAAAAGCCCATCCCTGCTTCAGAACAGCAGACCTGGAGCAGGTCAAGCGCCATTTTGAACAACATCATCTGGCCTACACCCTGGACGATACCCTGGAGGTGCCCCGGATTTTCACCACCGATCCCTGGGGAAACCGCCTTGAAGTGGTGCAGGGCCAGCACCACAGCACCCTCAAATGAGGTGACAAAAACAGGCCCGTAGCGATGGGGGCGCTACGGGGTTGGGTAGTGGGGGAGAAGCATTCAGGAATGGAAGATGCAGCCTCTTTAAAGAAGCAGGTAACAGTTGTTACTTGCTCTTAGTATAGATCGAAACGGTCTTCATGCTGTCGGGTTCGCCTTCAGCAGGGGCTTCATACTTTTTGATTTTGTCCAGCACATCGAGACCAGACAGCACTTTTCCAAAAACCGTGTATTGACCGTTCAGGGATGTGGCAGGAGCCAGCGTGATGTAAAACTGACTGCCGTTGCTGTTGGGATCCTGGGCACGGGCCATGCCCAGAATGCCCTTCTCATCGAAGTTGAGGTTGGAACGCACTTCCAGACCAAACTGGTAACCCGGTCCGCCCTGGCCCCAGGTGTTGCGGTCTTCTTGCAACGTGTTGGGGTCTCCGCCCTGCACCACAAATCCGTCGATCACCCGGTGGAATTTGATGCCATCGTAGTAGTGGTTGAGGGCCAGAAACACAAAGGAATTCACCGAGGCAGGGGTGTCTTCCTCGAAGAGGTCCATCACGATGTCCCCCTGGGTGGTTTCAATTTTGGCCACGTAATCGGTGTTGTCCTTGAGGATGCGGTCGGGTTCTTCCTTGAAAGAACGGATGGGCTTTTCACTCAGGGCTTTTTCCTGGGTGTAGCCCTTGAGGACTTCCGCTGCAGTGACTGTGGGGGTGGTTTCTGCTGGCTTGGTCTCGGTGGGCTTGGTTTCCGGGGTTTCGGTGGTCTGGGAGGTGCTGGAATCGGTGGTGTCATCTTTGGGTTTGCATGCCACCAGAGATGCAGTGAGGACCATTGCACAAAGCAACCATTTGGATTTCATACAAAAACCATTTTACGCACAGGGAATGAGTGTATTACCATAAGCCGTGACTGTGATCATCACCATCGACGGCATTGCGGCCAGCGGAAAATCCAGCGTGGCATCGCGCGTTGCCAGCAAATTGAAGGTCCCCTACATCAGCAGCGGTTATCTATACAGAGCCGTGACCTACCTGGTGTACGTGACCCAGACCGATCCTGCCGATCAGGATGCCATTGTGGCGGTCTTGCAAACCCATCCCCTCACCCTGATTCCCAGACCCGAAGAAAACGAAGTCTGGCAGGGAGAAGAAAACTATACACCCTTCTTGCACACCACCGAGGTGGACCTGACGGTCAGTGAGATTGCCCAGCATCCCAAAGTGCGGACCTGGGTGACCGAGCAACTCAAAGATTTGCCCCCGCCTTTTGTGGCCGAGGGCAGAGACATGGGCACTGCGGTTTTTCCTCATGCCAGACACAAGTTTTATCTGATAGCCAGCCCACGGGTGCGGGCACAACGCAGGGCAAAGGAACGCCCTGAAGACCTGGAGAGCATTCAGGCCGCCCTGGAAATGCGAGACCGCGAAGACCGGGTGCAATCCAGACCTGCCGAAGATGCCCATGTTGTGGAAACCAGCGACATGACCCTGGAGCAAGTGGTGGAGCACATTTTGAAAGGAGTTTACCTTGATTCCCATTCCCTGGATGTATGACCTGACGGTGTTTCTGTCCAGCCTGCTGGTTTACCCCTCTGGACTGAAAGTGATTGGCAAGGAAAAGCTGCCCCACACCGGGCGGGTGATTGTGGCTGGAAACCATGTGGGCAACATGGATCCTTTTGTGATCACAGTGGCAGCCAAAAGACGACTGCGTTTCCTGTCCAAAAAAGAGCTGTTTGCCCACCCCATCATGAAGTGGTACATGCTCAAGGTGGGCAACATTCCTGTGGACCGGCAAAGCAAAAGCGACATCGCTTCGATCCGCGCTTGCATCAAGGCCCTGGAAGAGGAAGAAGGGTTGGGGATTTTCCCACAGGGCACCCGGGGGGGTTCCCAGGTGATGGGTGGGGTGGCCCTGATTGCCCTGAAGGGCAAAGCCCCCATCATGCCGGTCTATGTGGAGAAGAAAGGCAAGTGGATTGTGCGTTTCGGAGAGCTGATTCCACCCGAAGGCACCATGCAGGAGCTGACCCAGAAACTTGCAGTGGCGCTGGAAAATTTGAAGCAACTGTAGGTGGGCTGAGGAATTGATTAAAGCCTTGCAGGACAGGAATTTTGCGTTCCTGTCTTTTTTTCGCATGAGAGATTGACATTCTTTCCCTGAGAAAGTTATGCTTGGTGTCACAAAAAGCTGTACGGGGTCCATGGTTGCCTAGGTTGGTGCGAACCAGTGGACGGTGTACTGTATTGGGCTTTTTGCGAGGTGACGCATGTATAAAAAAGCGCTTGGTTTGTCCTTAACCACAGCATTCCTGCTGGTGGGCTGTAATAACCTCAAGGCAGACATCATGGCCCCCCTGGTTGTGGTTTCTGGACCGGCAGAAAATGCAGTGATTGCCACCAACAGTGTGGAAATCACTGGCACCCTCTCCGATGACTTCATGGTGGTTGCTGCCAGCTACACCGTCAATGGCGGCGCTCCAAAGGGCATCACCATCAACGCAGATGGCAGCTACAAAATCAACCTCACAGGGCTGGCCGAAGGCGATTACACCGTGGTGATCAGCGCCTGGGACAAAGCTGGCAACCGCAAGGATGTCACCCTGCACTTCAAAGTGCTGTACACCGATGTCACTGCGCCCAGCATTGTGCTTGACGCTCCTGCCAGCGGTTCCACCGTCACCACCCCCTCCACCAACATCAGCGGAAAAATCACCGACAACCGTGGTGTGGCCTCTGCCACCATTTCCATCAACGGTGGAGAAGCCCAGAACCTGACCCTGGGTGCAGATGGATCTTTCACCTTCATGCAAAACAACCTGGTGGACGGCAACTACAACATCAGCATCACCGCCAAAGACACCTCCAACAACACCAAAACCTTCACCTCCTCCTTCAAAGTGGTGCTGCCTGATTTGCTGGAGCCCAACAACACCTTTGACAAGGCCAGCCTGCTGACCTTTGGACAGACCACCGGCAAGGCCATCATTGATGGTTCTGACAGAGATGTGGACTGGTACAAGTTTGAAGGCCAGAAAGGGCAGATGGTTCGCATTGAAGTGATGACCCAGAGCGCCTATGCAGACTCGCAACTGGATTCTGTGGTCTTCCTGTACCCACCCATTTTGAATGCTGCCACGGACTTCCTGGCCTTCAATGACGATGCAGAGCCCCTCAAAGGGACGGACATGGGGTCCAAAATCGAATACACCCTCACCGAAGACTCCACCTATTACATCAAGGTGACCAGTTTCAAAGCAGATGCTGGAATGGCAGACAACGATGCCAAAAACACCTACAAAGTGCGCCTCACTCTGGTAGAAGGAGAGTAATGTGAGCAAGAAGTTCTTTTCATCTCTGACCCTGATCACCGCGACCATCATTCTGGCCGGGTGCTCAGGCGGTACAATCCCCACCCAGAAAAGCCTGCCTGCCCCCCATGCGCCCCAGACCAGTCAGCCCACCACCAAAACATTGCAATCTCAAACCCGCTGGATGGTGGAGTTTGAGACCCAGGGTGTAGGGATCCAGCGTCTGTCTGTGCAAAGCTTCTCCAAACTGGCCGCAGACCAGAACATCCAGTACCAGCAGAACTACGCTTACAGCAGGGTGTTCAATGGGGTGTCGGTCACAACCACCCGTGGCAACATCGAGCGGCTGGCAGCATTGCCAGGTGTGAAAGCCGTTTATCGCGTGGGCCAGATTTCTCTGCCCAAAGATGTTCCCGCAGCAGCACCCAGCCCGGCCCTCACCACAGCCCTCGCACAGACCGGGGCAGACATTGCCCAGAACGAAATGGGCCTGAGCGGTAAGGGCATCAAGGTGGGCATCATTGACACCGGGATCGACATTGACCACCCAGACCTCAAAGACCACATCATCGTCCAGCATGACTTTGTGGGCGACAATTACGGCAAACCCGGCAATTATGTGCCCAAGCCAGACAACATTGCCGATGACTGCAACGGGCACGGAACCCATGTTGCCGGGATTGTAGGTGCACACGGTACGGTCACAGGTGTGGCTCCACAGGCTTCGCTGGGCGCTTACCGGGTTTTTGGTTGTGAAGGTTCCACATACGATGACATCATCATTGCAGCCCTGGAACAGGCCGTTGCAGACAAGATGGACGTTGTGAACATGAGCCTGGGCAGCTTTGGCACCTGGGCCGGTGGACTGCGCTCTGAGGTTTTCAAAAAAGCCGCGGATGCAGGCACCATTGTGGTGGTTTCTGGAGGCAATGAAGGCAAGGAAGGTCCTTTTGCCACAGGCAACAATGCAGCCGATCAAAACACCATTGCAGCGGTCAGCTATGAAGCCACCATGTTGAACCTGAATTACTTCACAGCCAATGGTGTGGATGTGGGTTTCATCAAAGGTTCTGCCAGTGCACCTGTGCCCACCACAGGCACCCTGCCCCTCACCCGCACGGGCACTGCAACCACCACCAATGATGCTTGCAGTCCGCTGCCTGCAGGAAGCCTGACCGGCAAAGCCGTGCTGATCCGTCGGGGCACTTGCGCTTTCACGGTCAAGGCACAGAATGCCCAGGCCGCAGGTGCTGCAGCCGTGGTGATTTACAACAACACAGCTGGCTACATCAGCCCCAGTGTGGTGGCAGACATTCCAGTGGTGTCCATCGAAAAATCTGCGGGTGAAGCCCTGGATGCTAAGCTGGCTGCAGCTGAGGCCGTCACCATCACCTGGAAGTCAGACATCAAGAGCTTCCCCAACCCTGTGGGTGGCTTGCCCTCTGATTTCACCAGTTACGGTCCCACCCAGACCCTTGCTTTCAAGCCTGATGTTGCTGCACCTGGTGGACAGATCTACTCCACCTACCCCTTGGAAAAAGGCGGATATGCCACCGAGAGCGGCACCTCCATGGCCTCTCCCCACGTGGCAGGTTTGATTGCCCTGATGCTGGAAGCCCGCCCCACCCTCAAAGGCAACCTTGAGCGCGTGAGGGGCCTGCTCCAAAACAATGCTGTCCCTGCTGCATTCAAAGGCACCCCTTACCTGGACGCTGTCCACCGTCAGGGTGCAGGCATGGCCAATGTGGTCAAGAGCATCCTGAACCCCGTTTACACCGAGCCCAGCCGTCTGGCCCTGGGCGAAGTGCAGGGCACGGTGTCCAAAACGGTGCGCCTGTACAACAACGGAACCAAGGCGCTCACGTACAAGCTGTCTGTGGCCCCTGCAGTGGGAACCTACGGCACTTACCCCGTGGAGTTCAGTGGAGAAGTTCCAGATGTGCAACTGCAATACTCTACAGTCACCATCTACCCTGGTGAAAGCTTCCCTGTGAAGGTGGACATCACCCCAGCTCCAGATGACCGCGATGGTGTGGTGTTTGGTGGGTACATTGTCATGACCCCCAGCAAAGGTGATGTGGTGCGTGTGCCCTTCATGGGATACAAAGGGGACCTGCAAGCCCTGCCCGCCATGACCGACAACGTCATGACCATGTTCGATCCAGAAACCGGAAATGAGTTCGAGCAGATTGATGGTGCGGTCTTTGACTTCTCCAAAGGACAATTCCCCACCCTTTACTTCCAGATGTCCTATGCTGCCCAGCAAATCGTGATCGATGTGCTTGATGGCAGAACCGACAAACCCATTTACGACACAGGTAGTGAGGTCTACGTTGAGAATGACCTTCCACGCAACCAGCTTCTGAACCCAGACCGTTCTCCTTACTACGACTTCACCTGGTATGGTGGTGCCAAGAAAGCCCAGCTGAAAGCAGGCGTGGCTGTCACCAAGACCGTGAAAGACGGTGCCTACCGTCTGCGTCTGCGTGCCCTGCGTGCAGGTGGAGACCCCACCAACCCTGAGCACTGGGACACCTGGATTTCCCCCCTGTTCTACGTCAAGAACTGAATCCTCTGAAAGCCAGAAAGCCCGGAAATCTCCGGGCTTTCGTTGTTTGCTTGAGTCTGTCTTTTGGGGTTCGGGGTGCTACCACCACCGTGCCCGGCGCACGAAATACCACAACACCCCGACAGCCAGAGCCCCCACCACCAGCACAAAGTAAAACGACCAGTGGGTGTTCTGAAAGGGAATGGGCACATTCATCCCATACAGGCTGGTGATCAGGGTGGGAATGGCTACCATGATGGTGGCCACCGTCATCACTTTCATCACGGAGTTCACGTTGTTGGAGATCACGCTGGCAAACGCACCCATCATGCTGGCCAGAATCTGGGTGGCAATGTCAGTCATCTCGATGGCCTGCTGGTTTTCAATGATCACATCGTCCAGCAGTTCCTGATCGTCTGCGTACATTTCAAAGACCCGGTCCCGGCGCACCCGTTCCATCATGATCTCGTTGGATTTGATGGCGGTTTTGAAGTACACCAGCGATTTTTCCAGCTTCAGCAAAGACAGCAATTCCTGGTTGCGGGTGGAGTTCTCCAGCTGGTCTTCCACGGCATCCACCTGCTTGTTGATCTTGCGCAGATCCACCAGGTAACGCTGGGCGGTCCTGTGAAACAGTTGCAGGGTGAAACGGTTCTTCTTGGCTGTGGAGACATACCGCACCATCCCTTTTTTCATGTCCTGGATGATGGGGTTGTCCTGGGCGCACACCGTCACAATGCAGTGTGTCCCGTGAATGATCCCCAGAGGAATGGTGTCATAGGGAATGTCGCTGTTGTCTCCCAGGGGGAATGAGGTCTGGATCAGGAAGAGGATGAAGTCATCTTCTTTCTCGAAACGGGGCCGTTCGTCCACGTCCAGTGGGTAATTCAGGTAATCGACAGGAATGCCGATTTCGTGGTGCAGGTAGTCAATTTCTTCCAGGCTGGGGGCGATGGCATTGATCCAGCACCCTTCCATGTAATCGTCAACGAGGTGGAGCTTCCCTCCAATGCTGCGGTAGTATTCCAGCATCAGCACACCCCCCCTGCGCAGGTGTTCTTGCGCATGATTGAAACCTCCTAAGGGTCAAACGGGCTTAAAGCAGTGAAGACGGGTGGTGGGAGGGTTGACTGGGAGGGTTGTCTTCTTTTGTCATGCCACCACCTCCTTAGGGGTTCGTTTTTCCAGAACAAGAAAGCGCATTGAAGCGCCGACCCTTCAAGTCTAACAAGGGCTGGAGGGGAATACAAGTTTTGCGGACCGGTTTATTCTTCAGCGTTTTCCAGGGCTGCCAGGGCTTCCTGTGCTGCTTCCAGATGGGACTTGCAGGATGTGTAAGCCGCGGTGGCCTCTCTGAGCAACACCACCAGATCATCCAGGGGCAGTTCGGGGTTTTGCAGTTCTTCGGAGATGCGCTTCAGGGTGAAAAAATCGGTTTCAAAGCTCATGGTTTGGCTCCTTCATGCTGGACTTCCAGGTCTCCATCCTGAAACCGCAGAGTGAAGTGGTTTTGCTTCAGGGCCTGCTGTCGGGTGGCAATGCGTTCCTTTCCCCGGAAGGGCAGCGCATAGCCCCTCTGCAGGGTGCTCTGGGGATCCAGATGGATGATCTGCAACATCTGTTGTTCCAGGGCATGTTTGCGGTTCTGCAGGGCTGTTCGGGTGTTTTGCACCACAACCCCCTTCAGGTGGTTCAGGGCCAGGGTGTATTGCTCCAGGCGCTCATGGGCACACTGCAGGATCTCCTGATAATGCTGCAGGGCTTCCGTGGGTGCCCTGAGGGCCTCCTCAAGCACCCACTGGGCCACCTTGGAGGGGGTGCCCAGACTGAGGGCTGCCACCTCGTCCAGCAGGGTCTGGTCGCGGGTGTGGCCAATGCCAGTGACCACAGGCAGGGGGTACTCACAGAGGGTGCGGGTGAGGGTTTCATCGGAAAGCCAGTGCAGGTCGGTGACAGAACCGCCTCCGCGCAAAAGGACCAGCACCTGCCAGTCCCATTCAGAGCGCAGTTGCTGGGCTTCAATCAGCACTTTCAGCAAAGAGGGAACGGCCTGTTTTCCCTGAAATGTGGCGGTCAGGTAACGAAATTCACACACCCCAGTGTGCTGCAACACCTCTGTGCGCTCCTGAAAATCCCCCAGGCTGGCGGCATCTTCAGGGGTGACCACCAGCACCCTGGAAAGCACCTCTGGAAAAGACAGCCTGGATTGCAGATCCCACACCCCCAGCTTTTGCAGTTTTTCCCGGATGCGCTCCAGTTTGATTTGCAACTGCCCCACTGTAAAAGCCGGAGAAATGTCCAGGATGTTCAGGCTGAAACCATAGCGGGGATGGAACTCCACGGTGGTCTTCAGCAGCACTTCCATGCCTGCCTGCAGGGGATTTCCTGTGGCCGCTTTGAACTTGTTCTCGATGCGGTAACGGTCCCTGGCCCACAAGGAAGCCCGACATTTGGCAATTTCTTCGCTGCCCTCCATCTCAATGAGTTCCAGATACAGGTGCCTGCGGTCTGCCAGTGAGGCAATCTCTGCCTGCACCCACACAAACCCCGAGAAGGTTTTCTGCACCATCAGGCTGGTGTACTGCAGGAGTTCGGAAAGCTTGAGGGTGTCTTCCATCAGTGAACAGTATACAGTTTTCAGTTTACAGTTAAAAACATCTGGCGACTTACGCTTCCAGTGAAGCTCTGGTGGTCTTGAAAACACGACACTGGCCTGATCTGTCTGCTGTGAACTGTGGATTGTTGACTTCCCAGAATCGTGATCCACCTTTTGCTTCCTTTGCGCCCCACACTGTAGAATGGGACGGATATGGGAGTGGTTCGTTTCACCAAACAGCGTCAGGCCATTCTGGATGTGGTGCAGGGCACCGATGTGCACCCGGATGCCTCCTGGGTGTATGCACAGGTCAAACAGCTGATGCCCAACATCAGCCTGGGGACCGTGTACCGCTCACTGGAGGCCCTGGCAGACGATGGTTACCTGCTGAAGATCCACAGTGCCGGAGATGTCACCCGTTACGATGCCCGCAAAGAAGACCACCACCATGCGGTGTGCAAATGCTGTGGCAAGATTCTGGACGTGTTCTCCCCCCATGTGCGGGAGTTGAAAAAAGCGCTGGCCGCCCTCCCTTCAGGTTTTGAGTTGCAGGAAGTGCGTCTGGAATTTCATGGCATCTGCCCTGAGTGTGCCACCCGCCGCTCCACGCACTGAAAACAAAGCTCAGCGTTTTTCCCAGTCCAGAATTTCTTTTTTGCGCTCAGGACCCCAGCGGTATCCGCTGATGGAACCGTCGCTGCGCACCACCCTGTGGCAGGGAATGACCAGGGCCACCACGTTGCTGGCACAGGCACGGGCCACCGCCCGGACGGCTTTGGGTTCACCCAGGGTGGCAGCCACCTGGGCATAAGAGCGGGTTTCGCCTGCTGGAATGCGCCGCAAAGCCTGCCAGACTTTCCACTGGAAGTCGGTGCCCCGCACATCCAGGGCCACCTCCACGGTCTGGGTTTTGCCCTGCAGATAATCCAGCAGGGCTTCCCGATAAAGTCGGGTTGCTTCGGCATCCTGCACCAGCTGGGCTTTCGGATAGTCCTGCTGCAACTCCTGCAACAAGGTGTCCTGGTCCCCGAATTTCAGGCTGCACACCCCCAGTTCGGTGCTGCCCAGCAGCATGAAACCAAAAGGGGTGTCGAAGGTGTCGTAAAAAATGGTCATGTTTTTTCCTCCCTGCTGGTAGGTTCTGGGCCGCATGCCCAGAAAACCACTGCTGCGCTCATAAAGGGCACGCAACGATTCGAAACCCGCTTCGTACAGGCTGCGGGTGATGCTGTGGTGGGCCAGTTCTTCCCGGAAGCGCTCCAGTTTCTGCAACTGGGCAAATTGCTTGGGGGTCATGCCGGTGTGTTTCTTGAAGGCCCGGATGACCTGATGGGGGGTGTGCCTCAGGTTTTCACTGAGTTGCTGCACCGTCAGGGCAGGCTGTTCCAGCAGCATCTCAGCAATCTTTTCGGTGAGGCGCAGGGAGTCTGGGATGGGCCCAAACCCCTGTGCTTTGGCTTCCTGCTCAGAAGCAAAAAAGACCAGGTCCTGCGGCTCAGGCAGCAAGCGCAAATCTTCCGGGCTGTAGTACACCGAGAGGTATTTCACCCCAATCCACATCCCGGACAGGTCATGCTGCTTCAGGGCTTTGTGGGCATCAACGGACATGGTTTCAGCTTAAAGGTCCAGGGCAAACAAAACCATCCGATTCTGGATGCTTCACTCTTCTTCCACCGCAGGCAGTTCCACCCGGAAGGTGGCCCCTCCTCCGGGGGTGTCCAGCACCTTGATGCTGCCCTGGTGCATGCGGATGATCTGGGCCACAATGGTGAGCCCCAGCCCACTGCTCCCCGAGTGCTTGCCCCGGTAGAACTTCTGGAAGATTTTCTCTTTCTCTTCGTCGGTGATGCCAGGGCCGTGGTCAATCACTTCCACCCTCAGGGTGTCTTTGATGCGGGTGGCTGCAATTTCCACTTTGGTGATGTCTCCAGCAGCACGGGAGGCATTGCTGACCAGGTTGCGCCACACCTGGTTCAGGCGCTCGGGGTCTCCAATCAATTCCAGAATGCCACTGGTGTTGACCTCCAGCCCTGGAAAATCTCTGGAGAGGTCGTCAAGCTGTTCATCCAGCTCAATGAAGTGGGGGGTGTAAGACTGCTGGATTTCCCCACGTGAGAGTTGCAACAGGTCATTGACCAGCCGGGTCATGCTTTCTGAAACGCGGGCCGCATCCCGGATGTACTGCTTCTGCTCTTCGGGAACTTCCCGTTCTGCCCGGCGCAAATAACCACTGATGGCGGTCAAGGGGGTCCTCAGCTCGTGGCTGGCCTCTGCCAGCAGCACTTTCTGCTGGTGGATGGCTTCCCCCAGGCGGTTGAGGGTGCGGTTGAGGGTGCCCACCAGCAAGCCCAGTTCATCGTCTGCTCCATGATACTCAATGGGTTTGAGGTTGTTCTCGTTGATGGCGCGGGTCTGGCGGGACACATCCACCAGAGGGGCCAGGGCGGTGCGCGTTACCACATACACAGCAGCAATGGAGATGATCAGCATGCCCAGCACCACCCCGGCCAGCACCGTCAGGGCGTCTTTTCCCACATTGTAAAGGTAGGTGGTGTCTTTGCGAATGGCCAGCGTGAAATCTGCCCCTGCAAATTTGGTGGGCTTCAGGAAAATCAGGTAGTTGCGTCCGCCATAGGTGCGTTGAAACACCTCGTTGTTGTTCTCCTGCAAATCCGAGAGGGTCAGGGCTGGAATAGAGCTTTTGTAGATGCGCTCTCCGCTGTCCGGGTCGTACATGTCCACTTCCAGACCCCCGGTGGAGGTCTGTTTCTGGTCCCCATCAATGTCTTTGCGGTACACCTCATCGATCAGGGCAGCGTCCTGGGTCAGCTGGTTTTTTTCCTGGTTGTTGAGCCCCACAAAGAGGGCCACAAAAGCAGAGGCTGTGCCCACCAGAATCACCAGCAAAGTGAGGGCACTGACCAGCAGGATGTTTCTGGCACGGATGCTCAGCATGAAGGTCCCATCAAAAAAGACACCTGCAGGTTTTGCAGGTGCAGAACAAAATTCTGGGTCATATCAGGAGGGCCTTTTTTGTTCCTCAGGGGGTTTTCAGGGCATAACCGATGCCACGCACGGTGCGGATCAGACCGTAACCGTCCAGGTCGCGCAGTTTGGCCCGCATGTTGGCCATGTGCACATCCACCACGTTGCTGTTGGAGGGCAGTTCACCGTTCCAGACTTCCCGTTCGATTTCCTCGCGGGAGTACACCCGTCCAGGCTGACGCGCCAGGAAGGCCAACAGATCAAACTCCTTGGGAGAAAGGCGCACTTCCTGCCCGGCGTACTGGCACAGGCGTTTCTGGGGGTGGATTTCCAGTTTGCCAATGGCAATCACTTCGCCCTGTTGCTGGTGCCTGAGTTGCACCCGCACGCGGGCAATCAATTCATCGGCATGGAAGGGTTTGGTGAGGTAATCGTCTGCTCCGGCTTCCAGCAAATTGACTTTGCGGTCCACAGCGTCGAGTGCCGTCAGGATGATGATGGGCACACTGCTGGTCTTTCTGAGTCTGCGGGCAATTTCTGCACCATCAAAGTCAGGGAGACCCAGGTCCAGAATCACCAGGTCGGGGTTTTGTTCACGGGCCATGGTCAGACCGCTGACTCCATCGGGAGCAGCCAGAACCTGGTATCCCGAACGCTCCAACTCGTAGGTGACGATGTTGGTGATGTCGAGATTGTCCTCAATGATCAGGATGCGTTTTTCCATCTGCGCTTCTCCTTCAGGTCAGGGGGGTCAAGTGCGGGTCATTCGAATTTCAGGCGGATTTTGTAGTTCTCACTGAGTATTTTACGAAAACTGTTTCTGCCTGTCCCAAAGTCGAGCAGAATGTCTTTGCCGTCGTTGGTGGTGATCCCCTCAAAACCTTTCTTGATCTGGTTGGGCTGTGGGGTCACGATCAGCATTTTGACTTCGGTTCCCCCCGGCAACATGTTTTTGTTGTTGATTTTGAGGTTCAGGGTGAAATCCTGAATTTCCCCACGGGCGATGGAGGTGGCCCCCTCTTTGCTGGTGATCAAAATCTGGGTGCCATCGGGAAGGGACGGGACGCCCAGACCGATCAGTGTTGCGAGGGTAATGAAGACCATGCCTACCATACTGTCACCCATGCTATAGGCTCAACCCCTCAGATTGCACAGAAGCGCATGAACCTTTCTTAATCTTAATTCAAAAGTCACTGGTGGCCCACCAGGGCTCGCGTTTTGCCGCTCTGGGAGCGTGAGGATCTTTGAGGGCAGTCAGGGTTCGGGCCAGTCCATCCCAGGCACTGTCTTGCAGGGGGTCCAGTTGCACGGTTTGCTGGTAGGCATTGGCTGCCAGACGCACCTGCGAGCCCTGCTCATAGCCTTCTGCAAGGCTGAGCAGCAACCTGAGCTGGGATTCCATCAATTCTGCACGGCGATCTGCACACCAGTCGGAATCAAAATCCGGCAGAAACGTTCCATAGGTGTTGACCGCCTGCTGCAGCAGGTCGAAATTCTGTGAGTTGGTCAGGGCTTTCTGGGCAAGCTGGGTGTAATTGCGCACATCGTATTCCAGAGACAGTTTGGGGTCAATGAAATAACGGCGGTTGTTGGTGGCAATCACCTCTGGATACAGCGACTTTCTCAGGCGGTGGAGGGTGGTGTGAAACAGGCTGCTGGCCCGCTCCTCGTCTTTTTCAGGCCACAGGGCTTCTGCAGCTTCCCAGCTGGAGACCTGTCCTTTTTCCAGCAGGAAGTAAAACAGTTCACAGGCTTTTCTGGAGGCCCAGGTCACCACTTCCTTCTGGTACAGCACCACCGACTTGTTGAGGGCGAACACCTGCATCAGCACGCTGGGTTCTGGCGAGGCCTTGAATTCCTGCACCCTCCTGAGGCGGAGCTCAATGGCGTCCAGAAGTTCCTGGCGGTCAAAGGGCTTGGCGAGGTAATCATCTGCGCCGCTGCCCAGCCCGGCCCGAATGTGCTGGATTTCCGCATGGCTGGACAGGAACACAAAGGGAACATGGGTGATTTTCATCTCTTCCCGCACCACTTGCAGGAAGCTAAGACCGTTCATGGAAGGCATGGCAAGATCCGAAACGATGATGTCTGGAACCTGATTGCGCAGGAGTTCCAGCGCAGCAAAAGCACTGCTGGCGGTCATCACTTCATATCCGGCCCGTTCCAGGGTCATTTTAATCAGTTGCAGGATGGACGCTTCATCATCCACGACCAGGACTGTAGGCATGGTGTTAGTTTATCAAAATTCGTACAGCTGCGTTGCAAGCGTGGTTTTTCACACAGAGTGGGGATGCCGAGGGCACAGGGCCGAGAGCCGAGAGCCGAGAGCCGAGAGCCGAGAGCCGAGAGCCGAGAGCATCATGTCTATGTCTCAGATTTTTTGTCAATGGAATCAGACAATGGATGGCATGAACTTTTCTGTATTTGCAACAATGCCTGAGCGCCTCAGCATGTGCTCTCTTTGCCCTCGGCTCTCGGCCCTGTGCCCTCGGCATCTTTCCCACAACCCACACAACATCCACCCCTGAATTATGTTATAATCGTACTCAGTTGCGCAGATACACCCCTTCCCAGCTGCCCGTTTTTTGGTATACTTGTGTCTTGCGGTTTCCCGCATGAAAGGAGGTGCAACATGACCCAGTATGATCTGAACCTGATCCTCAACCCCAACCTGAGCAGCGAGCAGGTCCTCACCGAGAAGGAATACGTGGAAGCCACCGTCAAGAACGCCGGAGCTGAAATCGTAAAAGTGGATGAGCCCGGCAACCGCCGCCTCGCCTACACCATCGAGAAGGACCGCGAAGGGTACTACCTGTACTACACCATCAAGGCCAGCGGCAACCCCCTGACCACCATTGGTGATGTCCTTCGCCTGCGTGACCACGTCCGCCGCGTGGTGGTCGTCAAAGACCGTCCCGAGTGGAAAACCAAAAAAGCGTAAATTTTTGACGCTTTTGGGGAATTCACCCTCAGTGCTTAAGCATTAGAAGTGCGTTCCCAACAGGGTTTTCCCGAATCCCAAAAGCTCGGGCTATGTGACAGAGTAAGTAAGCAAATCCATAAGCTGTGAACACGAACGAAGGAGAACACAAATGGCTCGAGGAATGAATCACGTTTTTCTTGTTGGAGCACTCGCCCGCGACCCCGAACTGCGTTATACCCCCAACGGAACCCCCGTTTGCGATTTGACCATTGCTGGCGAAGATCAGGTTTTAGGATCTGACAGCCAGACCCGCAGCCTTCCCTGGTACCACCGGGTCGGACTGATGGGCAAGCCCGCCGAAGCCGCCGCTGAACAGTTCAAAGCTGGCAGTGCCGTGGTGGTGGAGGGCAGCATGGAACAGCGCGCCTGGGAAGATCCCAACGGACAGAAACGCAGCATGATCAGCATCAAAGCACTTCGTGTGGATGGGCTTGCCCGTCCTGAAAGTGACCTGGTGCGGGACAGCGGCGGCGGTTTCCGCCTGCAACACGCCCTCAACGAGGCTGTGCTGGTTGGAAATCTGGGGCGCAAGCCCGAACTCCGTTACACCCCCAGTGGGGACGCTGTGGTGGGTTTTTCCATCGCAGTCAGTGAATCCTGGAAGGGCCGTGACGGAAACTGGCAGGAAAAAACGCACTGGCTGGACATCAACGCCTGGCGTGAACTCGCCGACCTGGTGGCCACCCTGGACAAAGGGGATTCGGTGCTCGTGCATGGTCGGATCAAGAACGAAACCTGGACCGACCGTGATGGACAGAAACGCAACTCTACAAAAGTAGAAGCGACTCGCGTCGAAGCTTTAACTCGAGGTCCGGCTCCATCTGGTGCAGTCGGAACCACCCAGCCCGCAGCCCAAAAAGCCTATGGGAATGCAGGCAACGCAGCGAAAGCTGCAGGGACCCAATCGAGAAGCTTGGATATTGATGAGGGCTTAGATAATTTTCCACCAGAGGAAGAAGATCTTCCCTTTTGAGCAACTGCCTGTTTTGAGGCAGTTCTAAGGAAATCACCATGACCGAGAAGAAACCCCGTCCAAAAGGACCCAAGCGTCCCCGCAAGCCAAAGGTTGATCCCTTTGCCATCGGAGAGCTGGAAATCACGGACTACAAAGATGTCAAAATGCTCCGCCGCTTTGTCAGCGACACCGGCAAAATCCTGCCCCGTCGCCGCACAGGTCTGAGCGCCAAGAACCAGCGCCGCCTGTCTGGCACCATCAAAATTGCCCGCCAGCTGGCCCTGATTCCCTACACCGAGAAACTGGTGCGCAAATGAGCAGCGTCAAGGTCATTCTGCTGGAACCCCAGGCCAAACTGGGCAAGGCTGGCGAAGTGGTCAACGTCAAAGCTGGCTATGCTCGCAACTTCCTGGTGCCCCAGGGCCTGGCCCTGCCCGCCACCAACAGCAACCTGAAAACCCTGGCTGCCCGCCTGAAGTCCAAAGAGAAGCAACTGGCTGCTCTGAAGTCCGAAGCCGAGAAGCTTGCCGAGGAACTCAAGGACCTGGCTGTGGTGCTGCACGTCAAAGCTGGCGAAGGCAAGATCTACGGTGCCGTCACCAACAGCGACGTGGCCGAGGCTGTCAATGCCCAGACCGGCAAAGCCCTGGACCGTCACAAGTTCGTGATGCCCAAGGCCATCAAGGAAACCGGCGAGTACGAAGTGAGCTACAAAGCCCACCACGACGTGTCCATTCCTGTCAAACTGACCATCACCTCCCACTAAAACGGGGCAGTGATGTGAGAAGACCAGAGCATTGCTCTGGTCTTTTTGTTTTCTTGTTTTGAAGTTTAGTTCTGGCGTTCTGCAGTCAGGGTGAGGCTGTCTGGAATCTGGGCCTCGGGGAGGCGCTCCTTGAGGATCCCCAGCAGCAGTTTCACCAGCACATTGCCCATGGCCTTTTGCCGCACAGCCACGCTGATCTGGCGGTAAAAAGGATCTTCCAGCCTGAGCATTTTCACACCAGAGGGCAGCATGAAGACCGCAAGCCGCGGCATCAGGCTGATGCCCATGCCACGGGCCACCAGCGGAAAGATGATCAGTTCGTCTTGCACCAGATTGATTCTGAGGTCCCGGAAGCCTTTTTGCTGCAGGTATTCCTGGCTGCGAACAGCGCAATTGCCATCGTTGCCCAGGATGAGCGGTCTGGAGGCCAGCATCTCTGCGGTGACGGTGGTCAGGCCTTCTGCCCAGGCTTCGGGGAACAGGGCCACATAAGGGTCTTTGAGCACAGGCCAGCCCAGATGGTCTGCAAAGTCCTCTTCTGGCAGGAAGGTCAGGTCTGCACATCCATCTGTGAGGTTTTGCTGCAGAACTGAAACCTCGCAGGCGCATTCCAGCAGCTGGATGTTCACCGCAGGATGCTGGCGGTGCATCTCGGCAATCACATCGGGCATGATCTGGCTGGCCACACTGCGGAACACCGAAACGGTCAGTTGCCCGGAAATTTCGCCTTTGAGCTGGCGGCTGGTCACCTGGATGCTTTCTGCAGCTTGCAGGGTCAGGCGCACCTGAGGCAGAATCTGTTCTCCTGCGGGGGTGAGCTTTGCCCCAAAACGTCCCCGCTGCAAGAGCTTGACCCCCAGGCTTTTTTCCAGTCCTGCAATGGCATCGCTGAGCGAGGACTGGGAAATGCCCAGAGAAAAAGCGGCCTCGGTGAATTGACCGGTTTCTGCCACAACAGCGAATGCCTTCAACTGCGAGATCCTCATGCTCCAAGTGTAGCTTCAAAATGCAGGTGGACACGTGACACTTCTAGAGCCTTTGACAGAAGAATAAGAAGTTTACTCTCTGTACGGTGTTTTTTGAAATGGAAGGATTCACCAGAATCCTTCCATTTCACTGATAAACGCAGTAGGGTGTGTTGCAGCATAATCCCCGAGAGGTCAGCCCTCGGGGAAAGAAAAGTCAAAGTTGCTCTGACCCGCAAATCACTGCAAAACCGTCTGCCAGCGGATGGTCTGATCCACCGCCAGGTTCATGCTGGTTTTCACGATCACTGGAACCTGCGGCATGTTCATGATCAGGGTCATTTTCATGCTCTGGCTGGTTTTCTGGAACAGGGGCAGGCCATCTTCGCTGATGCGGTTTTCTCCAGAGACCTTCACCTGATCCATGAAGATCTTCATCACGATGTTGTTCTTGTCGTCCAATGCACGAATTTCTGTCAGACCAGAGCTGCCGTTCACCTGAAAAATGTATTCCTGACTTGCGCCACGCTGCACGTAAGTGGTGGTGGTGTTCATGTTGAAATTGCCAGTCAACCTGTAAGGAAGTCCTTCTGTGAACTGCTCGAACGGCAGGGAAACCGACTGGTTCAGGCTCTCTCCGGGGGTCCAGGGTTTGTTGTAAATCGCCTGAAGCTGGGGGTTGTTGACCAGGTCTTTCATGCCGCCCAGCATTTTCTGGAAGGTGGGGTCGCTGACCTCATCAAATTCTATTTTGACCGTGCCATCCGGGTAATAAATGGTGCGGGCTGAGAATTTGAGGGGATCTTTGCCTGCTCCCATGGGGATGTCCATGTTCATCTGCACCGGAATGCCACCGTCTTCACGGTCTTCCAGCACCTGCAAGGTGGCCGGAATGTTCTGGGTGGTGGTGGCTGGAGGATTCAGACCTGCCCCAAAGCTCTTGCGGTAATCTTCAAGGGCCTGCGAGGTGATGCGCACATTGGGTTTGGGTTGCACGTCTACAGTCATGTTGGTGATGGTGCTGGTGCTCTGCAGGGTGCCTGTGAGCTGGGTTCCAGGAAGAGCAGTCATTTCCACAACGGTCTGGGCCTGGGCGAGTCCGCAAACACCAAGACCAAGGGTGATCATCAACATTTTTTTCATAATTCCGTTGTACTACATGTGCCGTGAATCTTGAAGCCCTGCTGAAGTGGGGTTTCCCCTTTATGGGGCAAAATTGAAAAGTCCCAGAGGTGTTTCTGAGGCAAACAGCACAAATGCAAACGGTTCAGCATAATGCAGTGCAAAGCTTTTGTGCAAGCTGTTTCACGCATGGAAAGGTAAAGGCCCTGCGTTTTAGGGTAAACTTGTACGCATGAAACTCGCCGTGATCGCAGATCTTCACGCCAACCTGACAGCAACACTGGCTGTCCACGAGGACATCAAACGGCGGGGGATGAGCGAAATTTGGGTCCTGGGTGACCTGGTGGGCAAAGGCCCCCGTCCAAAAGAAGTGGTGGACTGGGTGGCAAACACTGCCGACCGGGTCATCATGGGCAACTGGGATGCAAGGGTGGCCGGAGCAAGCCACCGGCCCCAGGACATCTGGCCCCGTTCCCAGCTCTCCCCTGGACAGGTGAGCTACCTCGCCAATTTGCCTTTCGCCATTGAAGAGACTTTTGGAAACCTGCTGTGGCGTTTTGTTCATGCCAGTTCCAAAGGGGTGTTTCACAGGGTGTATCCCCACTCCAGCCTCCCTGAGCAGCGGGAAATGTTCTATCCCCAGCCGGAAAGGGGCCTCAGTGAATTTGCAGACGCTGTTGTGTACGCAGATGTGCACGAGGCGCTGCTGGTGGATGTGGAAGGCCGCCCCCTGATCAACACCGGTTCGGTGGGCAATCCGCTGGACAGTGTGCTGGCCACCTACCTGGTTCTGGAATTTGAACGCTCCGGGTTCACCATGGGGTTTGCACGGGTGATTTATGACCGGGAAGAGGAAGTGACCTGTGCAGAGCGCAGCGACATGCCTTTCGTGAAGGAATACATCCAGGAAATCCGCACCGGGCGCTACCAGAAACGCAGGCCCCGCAACCTGGAAAGCACCTGAGCTGCCAGCCACTGGACCTGACGCTCAAACCAGAATCAAAAAGAGAAAAAGAGAACAGGAGCTTAACGCTCCTGCTCTTTTTGTTGTGGGCGCGGGGTAGTTGAAGCACGCCCATGAACATCTTAATGAAGAACCTTCAGGTTTTTTGGTGTCTGCAATCACTCCACAAAATCTCCATCTTTGCAGAGTGCCCCTTCAGATCATTCACATTTCAGCGTCTGGCACACATGGAAGCTGGTGAATTGGCTGGTGGTCAGGTCCCTGAAGGTGAAGATAACATGAATGCCTGCAGCATCCTGGTAGTAGGTGTCGCCCATGGTGCCCTTGTAGAGGTCGCTGCGGATGGCCACTTTGTTGAGCCCTTTGCCCGAGTTGTAGCCAAAATAGTAGGTGCGGTACACGTAAGCAGGCCCATTGAAGGGCAAGACCAGTTCCACCCAGGAATTGGCTGCACTGGCGGTGGGCACCGTCTTGATGAACAGGGCATCGGTGGGAAGGCTGTCCAGGGTCAGGGAAGCCAGATATTTGGTGGGCACTGCGCCCGTTCCGCTCTGCAACTGATAGACGTAACGGGGAACCGTGCCGCCACGGGTGGCAATCAGGCGGGTCTGGAAGGAATTGTTGGGTGTGCCCACCCCGTTGGGTGTGCCCCACAGATCGATGCTGGGACCATCGGAACGCAGGACTTTGTAAGGGGCTGTGGGGGTGGTCACTTCGGTGGTGTCCAGGATCCTCAGGCCCAGGTTCAGGTAGGTGTTGCGGCAGGTGTAGGCGTTCCATTCGGTTTTGAAGCTGCAGGAACTGTTGGTGAGGAACGGATGGTTGACCGTCACGTAAGTGTCGGTTGCACCCGTCACGCTGCCATCGTGGTCGTAGAACACCGCTCCCCGGTAACCATCTTTGGAGTCCTCGGTGGTGGCATTGAAGACCGGAGCAGGTGGGGTGTCCAGGTACACCCGGTTGCTGTTCTCAAAAGTCAGTCCAGAAGCGTAATTCTGCGCCACCAGCGAGAAACTGGTGTGCCTGAGGTAGCCCAGCGCAGCACTCTGGGGGGTGGTGAAGTTGCGGAACAGGGTGTTTCTGACCCCCACGTGTCCGTCGTAGAACTGGAATCCGGTGCGGGGTTCAATGTCTGCAGCATCTCCCAGGGTGTTGGGGGTGCTGCCCACCACCAGGCCGTAATTCAGGTACACACGGGAAGCTGCAAAAATGGCTCCGATTTTGTTGTCGGCCATTCTGGGTTTGTTGAGTTGCTGGTAACTTCCCCTCAGCCACACGGCCTGATTGCGGTGTTTGTAGGCCGTGAAATTGTTGAAGCTGGCCACCACAGGCAGGTTGAGCACTGCAGCATCGGTGCTGGTGAAGTTGTAGTCCTGGGCAGGTTTCTGTCTGGGGGCATAATTCACCGCGCCAGCGTCTTTCAGCAGGGACAGGTTGGAATGGTCTTTGCAGGTGTTTCTGGACATGGTGCCGTCACAGAGGGTGCTGGCAATGGCACCGTCCACAAAAAGCCCCTGCCAGTTGGAGTGGGCCACGTTGGAATCAAAGTACCCCAGGGCTTCCCGGCGGGGGTAGATGCTGTCCATCCAGGCAAGGTCCTGGGTGCCGCGTCCGAAGGGAATGGGTTTTTCAGGCAGGGCATACCAGTATCCGATGTGCGCTTCGCTGGCACTGTTGCCACTGAGGTAATTGCCTGGACGGGTGATCCAGTAGGCTGCCGGGCGGTCATCGGTGGGAATCAGGCGTGCAGCGTCCTTGAGGGCCTTGACGTAGGCCACCACGTTGTTGCGGATGGTGTTGCCGGTTTCCGTGCCTTCTTCAAAGTACACACAGTGCCCGGTGGAGTTGTACATCACGTTGTTTTCCAGGATCAGTTTGTTGGTGCCGTGAATCACCACGCAGCGGTTGTAGGTGCGCCAGATGCTGTTGTTGCGCACATACGACCCCAGACCCCCATCGGAAAGCTGGTGGAAGTGGATGGGGTAACGGCCAAACACGCTTTTCTGGCCCATGTCCCGGAATTCGGCATTCTCGATGCGCACTTTGGAACCCACCATGGCCATCAGGTGGCCCCCCTTGCTGATGGAGCCTGCCGGGGTGGTGGTGTCCAGCACGCTGTCATCGCTGTGGATCAGCACATTGCGGCTCAGCAGGCCCACTTCGGCCTGTTCGTTCACGCCTGCGGCATCTGCGCCCCAGTGTCCGTAGGTGAGGCCCTGGTTGAGGGTCAGGGTGTTGCCACTGATGGCAGTGATCAATCTCTGTTCGGTCTGGGATTTGGGGCTGTAAGGGTTGTAGAAACTGCTGGAGGTGATGATGATGGCATCTCCCACCTTCCAGTTCACCGGGTCCTGTACGGTGATGGTTTTGCTGCCCACCGCCACGGTGCCATTCAGTTTGGTCCAGCTGCGCAGGGTGGGCTGCCCGTGGATGTCGATGGTGCCCCCTCCCATGGCCCCCAGCACTTTGGCCCCCATGCTGTGGATGTTGTCTGCCAGGTTGTTGCTGGTCAGCACGATTTCGGCTTTGCCCTGGATGGGTGCGGCCTCGGTGCCCACCTGCAAAGCCCCCATCACCATCAGGTAGTCGGTTTTGAGCATCAGGTTGAGGGCCGGGTCAAAGCTGAGCATGCCATTGACTTCCACGCCCCTGAGGGCTGGAGGGCTGACATCCAGCAGCACTGCTTTTCCGGCGGGAATGGTGACGGTGTCTCCAGCCACAGGAACTTTTCCGCCCCACGTGGCAGGGTCGGACCATTTCACAAAAGTGATGGCCTGGCTCTCCAGGGTGTGGTCGGTGGGATGCGGATGGACGATGTTGCAAGAAACCAGTGTGGCAGTAAGGACCAGCAGGAGAGTTTTTCGCATCCCTTACAGTTTACTTGCAAATGTACAAATTGTAACAATTCTTATGTTCAAAACAGGACATTCTCATCATTGGGTTTTTCTGGTCCGGGTTCAGTCCTGCAGCAGCATGGGGGTTTCAGTTGCAGCAAGGTGCCCTTTCAGCAAGGCCAGAGCTGCCAGTTTCAGTTCCTGGTGAAAATCCAGCAGCAAACAGGCCAGCTCGGGATTGAGCTGCAGGGCTTCTTTTAATGGAACAGGCAGGTTGGCGGTCTGGTACAGGCCCATGATGGTGCCGTACAAATGCATCAGAACCTGGACGCCGTTTCGCACGGGCAGGGCAGCTTCCAGCAGGCCCCCCAGTTTTGCCAGTTCGCCATTCATCCACATTTTGAAGTTCAGGCCCGCTTCCACGGTGATTCCAGCTTCCAGCACCCCGGAAAGCATGCCCAGCAGGCGCAGCATGTCATCTTTGTCTCTCAGGGTCTCACTGAGGCTGGCCACCATGCGTTCTGGTGTGAGGGGAGGCTGCATCAGTCCATGCAGTTCTGCAAACCAGTCCAGCAATTTGACCTTGAGGATTTCCAGAAACAGCTCTTCTTTGCTCTGGAAGTACAGGTACAGGGTGCCTTTGGCCAGATCGCTGGTTTTTGCGACCATCTGCATGGTGATGTCGGTGTAGGGGGTGGTGTGCCACAGTTCGAGTGCGCTGTCCAGAATCTGCAACTTGCGGTTCTCTTTTTGGGTGTCGCTTCTGGCTCTTCGCATCACGGATCCCTTTCATCTTTAATGACCAACGGTCATCTGTCAAGGTGATTCATTCGGTCAGGCGGGTGAGCAGCTTGCGCAACACCGAGAGTTCCTCTGCAGAAAACCCCTCGAACACCTTCTGCTTGTCCTGAATGTGCAGGGGGAACATCTTTTGCACCAGTTGTGTGCCTTCTTCGGTCAGGCGGATTTTGAAAACCCGGCGGTCTTCCGGATCGAGGTCCTTGGCAATCCAGCCAGAATCCAGCAATTTGTCGATGCGTGCTGTCATGGCTGGCGGGGTCACGGCCATCACCGAGGCAAGTTTTGCCAGGGTCAGGCCTTCAGCAGGAGCAGAGCGGTACAAACTCAGGAGCACATCTGCTGCAGCATGGTTCAGGCCAAACGAAGAGAGAAACTGGTCGTGTTCTTTCATCAGCTTGTGGCTGGCCCGGTGCAGCACAATCAGGGTGAGGATTTCTTCCAGAGGAAGTTCGGGGTGTCTGGCTTTCCACTGGGCTTCAATTTGCTCGATCGGATGTTCCATTTTTCTTCTCCATCAGCAGCCACATGGCCACAATCAAAAGCAGGCCAGAAAGGATCTGGTGCCAGGACAGGTGCCGGTTCAACACCAGACGGTCCAGCACCTGCGACATGATCACCTGTCCCAGCACACTGGCCACCAGCCAGCCAGTTCCGCCCAGTTTGGGCGTGAAGATCACCCCGGCAATCACAAAACCGATGCCCACCAGCCCACCCAGGTAAGACCACCAGGGACCACTGGCCAGCCCTCCGGGATGGCTGAACAGAAAGACAGCTCCGGTGCAGATGGCCCCCAGCAGGAAGTTCAGAAAAGTGGTGTGCCAGCGGTTCCCGTGGTGCTGCGTGAAGCGCACATTGAACATCAGGCCCAGCCAGGCGGCTGTTCCCGCAAGCAGGCCCAGGAAGATCATGGCATTCCTTTCAGGTACACGGCAGCCACCAGCAGCAATGCGGCCACTGCCCGTTTCAGGTCAAAAGGTTTGCGGGGCAATCCAAAAGCCCCGAAGTGGTCAATCAGCAGGCTCAGCACGGTCTGGGTGGTGATCAGGAGGACCACCGTCCAGGCAGTCCCGAGGTGCTGGGTCACGATGATGCTGGTCAGGATGTAAATGCTGCCCCAGAACCCGCCCAGCCAGATGCCAGGAGGGGCACTGCGGATGGTGGCCACCGAAAACCCCCTGGCCCGTCCGGTGAACAGCAAAATCAGGGTGCCTCCGGTCATGGAAACCATGGCAGCAAACAGAGAAGATCCAGAAGCGTGGGCCAGCGTGGAGTTCACCAGCAGTTGCAAGGGGAGCAGGGTTCCAGCCAGGATCGCCAGCAGCCAGATCAGGAACACAAAAGACTCCAATCATTCATGTCTTAATTATTAAACGTTTAACCAAATCTGTCATCTGCCAGATGGACAGGACACCTCGCCAGCAAAAAGAGAGGCTTTGCAGCCTCCCTCGGTTGTGCTTCAGGACTTACTTTTGCATCCAGAAGGTGTAAGACCCGGTGCCTGTGTAGGAGGTCACCAGCCAGATGTAATACCCACTGGTTCCGGTGTAGGTGATGCTTTCCTCGCTGGTGGGGCTTTCGGAGACGCCCACCACTTCCCAGTCAGACCCATTCCACTTGTAGAGGTACAGATCAAAATCGGTGCCAGAGGGGCCTTTCATCCAGGCTTTCAGGGTGCCGCCAGAGTACTCGAAGTAATCGTTGGCCGGTGGGAAGTAGTATTCCCCCTCGGCGTTGAATTTTCCGGTGTAGGTGGTGCAGTTGGCTCCCGAGCAGGGACCGGTGGTGGTGGGTGGAGGGGTGGTGGTGACGGGTTCGCTGCCAATGTACAGCAGTTTGTTGGGGCTGCCAGCAGGGTCGGAAACCTTGTTGGGGGTGGTGTTCCCCAGAATGGCCGCCGTCACCTGTGCAGGAGTGGATGAAGTGTGACCAGCAAGGTAAAGGGCCACTGCGCCTGCCACATGGGGTCCAGCCATGCTGGTGCCACTGTAGGCATCGGTCTGGTTGTTCAGCACCGTGGAAGTGATGGCCAGACCCGGAGCGAACAGATCCACACAGCTTCCCTTGTTGGAAAAGTAGGTGCGTTTGTCTCCAGAATCGGTGGCTCCCACAGTGAGGGCTTCTGGGACACGGGCAGGGCTGTATTTGCAGGCATCATCGTCCTGGTTGCCAGCAGCAAGCACCACCGTCAGACCGGACTGGATGGCATTCTTGACCGCCTGGTCCAGGGTGGCATCTGCTTCAGAACCCAGGCTGATGTTCACTACAGCGGGTTTTTTGGCGTTCTTGATCACCCAGTCGATGCCCTCGATGACCCCATCCATGCTGCCTGAACCTTCACAGTCCAGCACCCGCACCGAGACCAGTTTGACGTTCTTCGCAACTCCATAGGTGTTGCTTCCAATGATCCCGGCCACGTGGGTGCCGTGACCATCGCAGTCGATGCCAGCTTTGCCATCTCCCACGGTGTCGATGCCCACACTGGCCCGACCACCAAAATTGCTGTGTGAGGTCTGGATTCCGGTGTCCACCACGTAAGCTGTCACGCCTGAACCATCGGTGGCATAGGTGTAACTGTTGTTAAGGGGCAAATCCCGCTGGTCAATGCGGTCCAGACCCCAGGAAGGCGGGTTGCTCTGGGTGCCCTGCTTGCGCACTTTCTGCACAGGCTGAATGTAAGACACCTGGGGATTCTGGGCCAGCGCTGCCAGTTGTGCAGCATTCAACTGGGCACTGAAACCATAAACGGCCTCGGTGAAGATTTTCTGCACCTGCCCTCCGGTTTTGCTGATGCCCAGTTTTTCGGCAATGGCTGCTCTGGACAGTTTGAGGATGCCCTGAGCGGCAATCCCTGCTGCAGGCTTTTTCAGCACCACAATGTATTTCTGGGCCACCACAGCAGCAGGGTCCACATCCAGCACAGGGGCTTTTTTCTCTCCAGTGGTGACTCTGGGAAGGGGAAGGTCATGGGTTTCAGGCAGGGATTGTTGGGCACAGGCCCCCAGGGTGAGGGCAAGCAGTGCAAATCCCAGTTTGATTTTTCTGGACATGGTCAACATCCTTTTGCTGACGGAGAACCTGTAAGTTCTCTATCAGGCATGCAAATGGGTCAAATGCGGCCCGCAGGCCAGAAAACACGCTGCGGTCGGGTCACTTCAGAATGTAACACCTCGTGCAATGTGTTAAAAGGTACGCGATACCCTCAAAACTTTAGAGACCCTTAAGTTGACCTTGAGCAAAAGCACAATTTGTGTGGATGGGGTGGAGGTGTCACGACTTCAGTGCTCAACTGTGAGTTGAACACCGTGCCAGAATTACCGTTCGGAATTTTAAACCCAGTCAAAATATCATTCATGAAAGCCCTCTACACTGCACAGGCCACCGTTGAAGGTGGAAGAGACGGCACCGTTCGCACCAGAGACGGCAAACTTCACTTGCAACTCAGCACCCCAAAAGTCCTGGGGGGCAAAGGGGGAGAAGCCACCAACCCGGAAGAACTGTTTGCTGCAGGATATGCAGCCTGCTTCCAGAGTGCCCTGCAACTGGTGGCCTTCAAACAGAAAACCCCTCTTCCCAGCAACGGCAGCATCACCGCCTCTGTAGATCTGGGAAAACTGGACAGTGGCATTTTCAATCTGGCTGTGGAATTGCAGATTCACCTGCCCGGCATGGACCAGCAGGTGGCCCAGGAACTGCTGGAAAAAGCCCACCAGATCTGCCCTTACAGCAATGCCACCCGCGGCAACATCGAGGTGAAGCTCACTTTGCAGACCGCCGAAACTGTGGGCATTTGAACCCACCCAGCCTTCAGGCAGCTCACTTTCAGGACGGGACCGCCCCGTCCTTTTTTGTGCCTCTTGACTTAGAGTGCACTCTAACCTCTAGAGTGGGGTTGTGCAGCGCTGCACCACAGCATCAGGGCCTCACCCTTCAACATTGAAACCCCATTCTGAAAGGCACAGGAACAGGAATGGATGCAAGAATGGATGCAAGAATGGATTACAGCATTGAAGACATCACCCGCCTCACCGGGTTTTCCAAACACACCCTCAGGTACTACGAAAAAGCTGGACTGCTGGACCCCATTGACCGCAACACCAGCGGACACCGCAGGTACACCGAACAGGACCTGGGCCGCCTGAACTTTCTGGGGAAACTCCGCACCACAGGCATGAGCATCCAGGACATGCGCCTCTACATTGAACTTCTCAGGCAGGGAGACCACACCCGGGTGGAACGCCTCAACATCCTGGAGCATCACCACACCCAGGTCTCCGAACAGATTGCTGCACTGCAGGACGCCCTGAAAGCCATTGAGTACAAGATTCAGCTTTACCGCAAGACCAGCAACTGAAGCTGGCAAAGGAGCCTCACATGGAACAGCGCAAATTGGGAACACTGACCGTCAACGCCCTGGGTCTGGGCTGCATGGGCATGTCTGATTTTTATGGTGCCACCGACGATGCAGAGTCTTTCCGCACCCTGGATTACGCCCTGGACCACGGCATCAATTTTCTGGACACCGCTGACATGTACGGTCCGCACACCAATGAAGAACTGCTGGGCAAATACCTGCAGGGCAAACGCGATCAGGTGGTGCTCGCCACCAAATTCGGGATCATGCGCAGCAAAACCGAGCGCCTGGGCATCAATGGCAAACCCGAATATGTGAAGCAGGCCATCGAGGGCAGCCTGAAACGCCTGCAGACCGACTTTATTGACCTGTACTACCTGCACCGCGTGGACCCCGGAACCCCCATCGAGGACACCGTGGGTGCCATGGCCGAACTCGTAAAAGCTGGACTGGTGCGCCACATTGGTCTGTCAGAAGTTTCTGCTGAAACCCTCAGGCGTGCCCATAAAGTGCACCCGATCACTGCTGTGCAAAGCGAATACTCCCTGTGGACCCGCGACCCTGAAGATGGCTTGCTGGCCACCCTGAGGGAGCTGGGTGTGGGTCTGGTGGCCTACAGCCCCCTCGGACGGGGTTTCCTTACTGGAGCCTTCAGCACCCCGGATGACATTCCGGCCGATGACTTCCGCAAGCACAACCCCAGATTCCAGGGCGAGAATTTTTACAAAAACCTGGAACTGGTGACCCAGATCGAGAAGTTTGCTGCAGCCAAAAATGCCACACCTGCACAGGTGGCACTGGCATGGGTGCTGGCACAGGGACAGGACGTGGTGCCCATTCCTGGAACCAAACGGGTCAAGTACCTGCAGGACAACCTGGGCAGCCTGGATGTGCAATTGACCCAGGAAGAATTGCAGACCCTGGACACCATCGCACCCAAAAACATTGCTGCTGGTCTGCGTTATGCAGACATGGGTTCAGTGAACAGATAAACCTCACAAGCAAACACCCCCAGAGGATTTCTGGGGGTGTTTCACATGAAACAGGGATCAGGCGCTTTTCAGGTAATCCGGAATGGCACCCAGGGGGTTGTCGATGTGCTCGGGGCCGAACTCGATGTCGGTCAGGCCGGGCATGGGCAGTTCAAACAGCAGGTCGGTCATGGCTTTTTCCATGACGGCACGCAGACCACGGGCACCCGTTTTGCGGCTGAGGGCACGGCGGGCCACTTCCTTCAGGGTTTCTTCTTTGAAGTGCAGTTTCACGCCCTGAAACTCGAAGAGGGCCTGGTACTGCTTGATGATGGCTCCATTGGGCTCGGTGAGGATGCGCACCAGGGCGTGCTCATCGAGTTCCTGCAGTTGCACCATCAGGGGCAGACGGCCCACAAATTCAGGAATCAGACCGAACTTGACCAGATCGTCTGGCTCGAAACGCAGGTCCTCGAGTTCCTTGTCGCCTTTGACCACACGGCCAAAGCCCAGGGAACGCTTGTTGCTGCGCTGGCGGGCCAGATCCTCCAGACCATCAAAGGCTCCACCACAGATGAACAGGATGTTGCGGGTGTTCACCTGAATGAGTTCCTGATGGGGGTGCTTGCGGCCCCCCTGGGGGGGCACCTGGCTGGTGGTTCCTTCAATGATCTTCAGCAGCGCCTGTTGCACACCCTCACCGGACACATCGCGGGTGATGGAGGTGCTTTCAGACTTGCGGGCAATCTTGTCGATCTCGTCGATGTAGATGATGCCCCGCTCTGCAGCGGCCACATCGTAATCTGCAGACTGCAGGAGGCGCACAATCACGTTCTCCACGTCATCACCAACGTAACCCGCCTCGGTGAGGGTGGTGGCGTCTGCAATGGCGAAAGGCACTTCCAGCATCTCTGCCAGAGACTGGGCCAGCAGGGTCTTGCCGGTTCCCGTGGGGCCAATGAGCAAGATGTTGCTCTTGCCCAGACCTGCCTCGGGGTGTTTGAGGCGCTGGTAGTGGCTGACCACAGCAACGGCCAGCGCACGTTTGGCCTCGTCCTGACCGATCACAAATTCATCCAGGTAAGCCTTGATTTCTTTGGGACTGGGCAGGTCAGAGAGCTCAAAATCCCCATGCTTGACTTTCTGGGTGCCCAGAATTTCATGCGCCCGCTCCACGCATTCATTGCAGATGAAGGCATTGCGGGTGGGGGATTCGATCAGATGGGCGATCTGCGGGTACGCGCGCCCACAGAAACTACAACGGTCAGCCATTATTGCATCTCACCTTTAGGGGTCGGTTGGACCACCTCGTCGATTAACCCATACTCCAGCGCCTGCTGGGGGGTCATGAAGAAGTCACGCTGCAAATCCCTGCGGATCTGCTCGTCACTCTTGTCCGTATGCTTAGTGTACATCCCCACCAGGATGTCTTGCAGGGCCATGACCTCCTGCGCCTGCACCTGGAGGTCGGGCACACTGCCCCGGAAGCCTGCAGAGCCAGCGTGAATCATGATGCGAGAGTGGGGCAGGGCCTTGCGGCGACCCTTGTCTCCGGCCATCAGGATCACAGAACCCATGCTCATGGCAATGCCCACGCAGATGGTGGAAACGGGGGCTTTGATGTACTGCATGGTGTCGTAGATGGCCAGACCCGCGTACACCTCGCCACCAGGGCTGTTGATGTAGATCTGGATTTCACGCTCGGGGTTCTGGCCGTCCAGCAGGAGAAGCTGAGCCACCACGGTGTTCGCCACCTGAGAGTCGATGGGCGTGCCCAGAAAGATGATCCGGTCTTTCAGCAGGCGAGAATAGATGTCGTACATGCGCTCGCCGCGGCCACTCTGTTCGATGACGTATGGAATGATGCTCATGCCTAGCATTATGTCATGGCTTTGGCGAAAAACACGAGGGTGAATTTCACACTGGGCTTAAAGGCCAGAGCACAAAGCGCTCTGGCGCAGAAGGCTGAGGGCAGCGCCTCAGTGCGACCCAGCCGCCTGGGGAGCACGTTGTCAGAGGCAAGGCAGAAAGCAGAAGGCTTAAAAAGCTTCAGCCAGAGCTTCTGTTGCGCTCTGCCTTCTGCTTGCTCCTTAAAGCGTGCCTCGGTGACGGCACCGTCGGCACTGGAGCGCTGCCTTCTGCCTTCTGCTGCAACATTCACAGGTCTAGATCCACAGACCAACGTTTTTTGGAGAAATAAAAAAGCATTGCCGGTGAGCAACGGCACCCACTGGGCATCCCTTAAGGCTGCTACCTTCCGGTCCTGACCTGGTTCGAGAGCCAATGCTGCGTTGCGCCAGCAATGCGACAGGTATAGTAACACACTCTGGTGTGGCAGGCAAATTTATAGGATGGTGTTCATGGAAAAACTATATTCTTATGTGGGTCCCAGAAACCTGTTGTCGCTCTCCATTCCTGCAGACCTGTTGCGAGTGGTTTCTGTTGCAAGTCTGCTCTGCTGGCTGCAAAAAAAGACCTCTGCCAGTGAACCATGCACAGCCACTTACATTGTTTCCCGAGACAGGGAACTTAAAATTGCTGAAAGGCAAACCGAGCATGTGGCCTGCACTCAGGGAGGCCCTGTGCTGGCGGCAGGAGAAATGACTCTGCAATGGTTCAAAAATCAGGTGCAAGTGCTGGGACTCAGCAACCTGAGCACACGCTTCTGTCCAGAGCCTGCTTGCCTGCAGGTGGGTTTGACCTTGCTGGAAAACCTGAAATTGGATTTGACAGGCTGCACCGTCTATGCATTTGATTTCAGGCTTTGCCCAGAATGCCAGACCATCAATGTGGTCAAAAACCAGGAATTTTATTGTTCTGTGTGCGATGCAGCACTGCCACTTCACTGGAATTTTGAGCACCCGCAGTGAGCCATCCAGCCTAAGCTTTCAGAGGGGCTTGCAAGTTCCAGACTTTTCAAGTAATATTCTTTCTGCCCATCTGGGCAACGTGTCGAGGCGTAGCGCAGCCTGGTAGCGCACTACCTTGGGGTGGTAGGGGTCGTGAGTTCAAATCTCGCCGCCTCGACCAGAATGGATCGAGTGGACCAGACACTCAAACAAAAAGAAGCAGCGAAAGCTGCTTCTTTTTGTTTTGCACCTGTCCTTATGGCGAATCACCCCTCACCCAGATCCAGTCCCATGTTGTTCTGCTCATTTGCAGGCAGGATTTCCAGCCAGTGGGAAGGGCAGGGTCTGAGCAGGTCATGGAGGTCGGTTTTGCCGTCCAGCCATTCCCTGGCGGCTTTCTGGCCCAGAATCACGGGCATGCGCTGGTGAATGTCGTCGAGCAGTGCATTGGCCGGGCAGGTGAGCACCGTGAAGGAGTCCAGCGGTTCTGCTTCAATGAAAGCCCGGTCCCACAGTCCAGCCAGAATCAGGGGACCACCAGAGCTGCTGACGATCTGGTGTTTCTCTTTGAATTTATCGATTTTGCGCCATTCATAAAAGGCAGCAATCTGGATCAGGCAACGCCTGCGCTGAAAACTGTCCCGAAAGGTGGGGAGTTCCTGGGCGGTCTCGGCCCTGGCATTGAAGGTTTTCGAGCCATATTTTTCGATGTCTTCCAGGGTGGTGGACCAGTGGGGAACCAATCCCCAGCGCATCAACACGGCTTCGAGTTGTTCTGGATGCAGCGGATTTTTGCGAATCACAGGGTAGGCATTCCCTGGAAACACATCCAGACCAGGGAGAAAACCATCTGGAAGGGGGATCTTCCAGATGAACTCGGGTTCACGGTTGCCTGCAATCCACACCGTTTCCTCCAGGGGGCATGATTGCATTATGCTTGCAGCGAAATCAGATTGCAAAAGCAGCCTAAAATGACACAACTTCAAAGGGCAGACCACAGAAAACCACCCTTTTTACGGGGCGGTCTCTGCATGATTTCTGGGGGAAGTTGAAACTTTGATTCTGAAGGCTGGAGGTCAGCCTTCTCTGCGGCTGCCGTTGGTGCCTACACCACCATTGGTGCCTTGCCCACCACCCATACCGGTGTTGGGTCCGACATTGCCTCCGGTGGATCCACCTTCACCACCACCACGGTGGTCTTTGTGGACTTTGCCCGTATCGCCCTGGGCATTTTTGTCTTGTTTGATGTGCTTGTCAGTGTCATGGTGATGCTCGGGTTTGTAATTGGGTTCACTCATGTGAATGGTCTCCTTTTTCCGGACTCGGCATCCGTTTGAGATTGGTGCCATTATGCACCGGATGAACCACCCACAATGTCAGAAATCCTGATTTATTTTGCTCACTTTGCTCAAGGAAATCCCATGAATTTGATGTGCGGATGCTGATGATTTCCATATGAAGGCAGATGATTTATGTCAGATAATTTGATTTTGATTTGAAAAAAAGCGGTGTTGTGAATGGGAATGGATTCCTGTCTCGCAAAGGAAACCTCTGATCGCATCTGCCCTCGATCCACTGCAGCCCAGAACCCAAAAGAAAAAGTCGGCTTTCGCCGACTGATGTAAAGCATTATAGCAGGTTATGCATTATTCATCAACTCTACCCAGGACCAGTTTTACAGTTCAGGCAAACCATAGTCCTTCCAGTGCGCTGAGACATGCTTTTTCACTTCTGCGGTCATGGTGATTTTCTGGGGCCACACCCGGTGAAAACCCTCGTCTTCCCGTTTGGGGGTGCCGTCCCAGAACATCTTTCCACTCAGAACTTTGACATCGCGTTCAGGGTCAATGTTGTTGAGGATGGTCCACCAAACGTCTTGCAGGTCTCGCACATCGGTTTGCTCATCCACCAGCAGCACATGGCGGATGCCTGAGGCTGCCGTGTGCTGGATCAGGGCTTCACCCAGTTCACGGCCCTGGTGGGCTCTGGTTTTGTGGACTTTCACCACCCAGTAGCCGTCCGGGGTTTGCCACTGGTCCAGCATGCCTTCCAGCACAGGGAGGTCTTTGACGGGCAATGGTTTGAAGTCATCCTGCACTTTTTCTTCCGGGTGTTTGGTGGTGGCGTCCAGAATCAGTTTGCCACCATAAGACCACTGTCTGGAACTGTGGTCCAGCACATCAATGGGGCCGCGTCCGTGCAGGGTGTGGGGGCCTGGAACGGATTTTAAAGCCACCTCACGCCAGACCCGGTCAAAGTCTGTGACCGGCACGTCTTCATCCAGCACCACGATCACCTTGGCGAACATCATCTGCCCCAGTCCAAAAAGACCGTTTGCAACCTTGTAGGCCTGACCTGGATAGGTTTTTTTCATGGCCACAAAGACCAGGTTGTGGGCCACACCAGCAGGAGGCATGTTGTAGTCCTTGATCTCTGGCACGATCAGTTGAGCTGCAGTCAGAAAGATGCGTTCTGAAGCCTCGATCAGGTAGGCATCTTCCATGATGGGTCTGCCCACGATGGTGGCTGGATAAATGGGATTTTTGCGCATGGTGATGGCCGTGACGTGGAACAGCGGGTATTTGTCCACTGGCGTGTAAAACCCCGTATGATCCCCGAAAGGCCCCTCATCAATCCACGCTTCTGCAGGGTCAACGTAACCTTCCAGAATGAATTCTGCGTTGGCTGGAACGTCCAGATCCACAGTGATGCCTTTCACCACAGGCTGGTTCTGGCCGCGCAAAAAACCCGTCAGGGAATATTCGTTCAGGCCAGGAACCGGGGGCAGAGGAGCAGTTGCAGCATAAATCAGGGCAGGATCTCCTCCAAGGGCCACAGCCACCTCCAGCCGTTTTCCAAGTTTTGCTGCACTTTCCAGGTGCCGTGCTCCGGTCTTGTGGCGTTGCCAGTGCATGCCTGTGGTGTTTTTGCCCATCACCTGCATGCGGTACATGCCCATGTTGTACTCGCCCGAAATGGGGTCTTTGGTGATCACCAGAGGAAAGGTCACGAAAGGCCCGCCATCGTCCGGCCAGCAGTGCAAAACCGGGATCTTGGAGAGGTCCACCTCATCCCCACGCCAGATGACCTCCTGCACAGGGGCGTTTCTGACCTTTTTTGGAGGCAAACTGGCCAGATCTTTGAGTTTCCCCAGGTTGGAGGCCATGCCCAGCAAACCCCCACCCATTTTCACATCCAGCAGTTTTTTGATGCGGTCTGCCACCTCATCCAGCGAATTTGCCCCCAGCGCCCAGGCCATGCGCTCGCGGGTTCCCATCAGGCCGATGGCCAGCGGGAAAGGGCTGCCTTTCACGTTCTCAAACAGCACTGCAGGACCGTCTTTTTTCACCAGACGGTCTGCGATTTCGGTGATTTCCAGGTTCCGGTCCACTTCCCGTTTCACACGGATCAGCTGGCCTTTGCTTTCCAGCAGGGCGATGAACGATTGCAGGTCATTGAAAGCCATAGGCACAGTCTACCCTCTGGTACAGTGAAAAAATGTCCCTGCCCTTTCAGAAGCCATGGGTCTTCATGTGTCTGCAGGCACCATCTTGAGTCCCATCTGCCCGATGACCTCCAGACGGTCCATCTGGCCATATCTTTCGGTCACCAGTCCGTCTTGCAGGGTGTACACGTGGTTGGCCTTGATGGTGAGGGGTTTTCCACTGGGGGCAAAGCCCAGAAAAGGCCCCAGGTGGGTGCCCCGCATGGTGATGCGGGTGGCAACTTTGTTTTCCTCTCCCAGAATGTCCTCGATGGTGACGTGCAGGTCAGGCATGGCCTGCAGCAGTGCCCCGAGTTGCTGTCTGAAGCCGGTAAGTCCTCCGCTGTTGCACTGCTCTGAAATGTACTGGCTGGCCTCTTCGATGTTGTGGTTGTTCCAGCCCGCAAAAATGTTCTGAATGATGCTCTTGTTGTCGGTCATCTTCACCCTCCAGCGTCAGTATGGCTCTGGGTGCGTGATAAAAACGTCAAAACCCGGACGGAGCATCCGGGTCAAAAGTGGTTTTTGTCTTCACTGCTGTCTTGTTCAGAAGTGCAGCTTCAGTGAGGCCCGACGGCTGATCGCTGACGGCTGACCGCTCTTTCAAAACAGGTACTTGCTCCAGGCTTCCTGGGCCACATGGTCCTGTCCCATGGTGAGGACATTGAACTTGGGGGCCTTGGGCACATGGTGCAGGGGCATGTTTGCTTCCTGGGGGGTCTTGTTCCCTTTTTTCTGGTTGCACTCCCGGCAGGCCGTCACCACGTTGTCCCAGGCGTGGCGTCCTCCGCGGGAACGGGGCATCACGTGGTCGATGGTGAGTTCCAGGGTGGAACCGCAGTACTGGCAGGTAAAAAAATCGCGGCGCAGTACATTGCGCCGCGAGAAGGGAACAACTTGCACTCTCGGACGCCGGATGAATTTTCTGAGGCGGATCACGCTCGGCACAGGCATGATGGTGCTGGGGGAGTGGATGAAGTCCTGGCTGTCTTCCAGAACTTCTGCGACCTCATGCATGATCAGCGTGATCGCCCGTTTGATCGACACAATGTGCATCGGCTCATAGCTGGCGTTGAGCACCAGCACTCGGGGTTTGTTGAGGTTCAATAGAACCTGCTGAGTCGCATCCATACCATATCCAGTTTAGCGTTTTTTGGTGATTTGTCTGTTGTCCGGGCAGCGTATTTTGATGAGCGTTATGGCTTAAATTCGCTCTTTGAGGGGTGAAAAATCTGCTGTATTCAGCAGTGAAATTTTGTTTGAACCCAGGAAACAGCGGTCCTCATGCAAACTTAACTGATATTTATGGATTGAAACTCAGGAGTTCAGTTGAATGATGCCCCACACCCCATCGGCCACATATTGCACCGCCAGAGCGCCCAGCAAGACCCCCAGCACACGGGTGACCACATGCACCCCGGTCAGGCCAATCACTTTGGCGATCTGCCCAGAAAGCCTGAGGGCCAGGTAACACAGGGCCAGCACCACCACGGTCACCCCAATGACCACCAGCAGTTCCACAATGTGTCTGGAGGTTTTGGTGGCCAGAATCATGATGCTGGCCAGGGTTCCCGGTCCTGCAATCAGGGGAATGGCCAGCGGAAACACGCTGGGGTCCTGTCTGCTCTGGGCTTCTCGTTCTTCCTCTTCGGTTTCCCTGGCTCCACTGGGGCGGGCAAACACCATGTCCAGTGCAATCAGGAACAGCAAAATGCCCCCTGCAATCTTGAAGGAGAAGATGCTGATGCCCAGATGGTCCAGCAAAGCCTGTCCAAAAAAAGCAAACAGCAGGATGATCACTGCTGCCACTGCAGTGGCCTTCAGGGCAATTTTTCTGCGTTCAAAAGAAGGCCTGCTGCCTGCCAGACCAATGAACACCGGAGCCAGACCAATCGGGTCCATCACAACGACCATGGTCAAAAAAGTCTGGGTGGCAAGGGCAAACAGATCCATCAGCAGACATTGTATCCAATTTGCTCGGGGGAAAATGTCACTGGGTGTTTTGGGGCATGTTGTGTTGGGGTTTCTGAGGCCAGATCCCCCTGTCTTTCGCTAACGCTTCAAGGCTGTCCCTTAACGAAGGGGGATTGGTGTAGGACGAGAGAAATTCCAACACAACACTTCAAACAAGCAGGGGGATCACGAAACCAGCAATGCGCTCAGTTCTTCCAGCAGGTTTTCCCCGTCCTTGACGGTGCGGGCCACCAGCATGATGGTGTCCTGTCCGGCCAGGGTGCCGATGATGTCATCGCGGGTGAGTTTGTCGATCAAATAAGCCACCCCGTTGGCGTGTCCTTCTGCGGTTTTGATCACGATGATGTTCTCGCCGCGGTCCATGTCCCGCACAAAAGAGCGGAACAGTTTGGCAAGTTCATCCATCACGTCGCTTTCGTTGGCGACATGGGCGAGGGCGTAGCGGTGCTTGCTTTTGCCAATGGGCAGGCGCACCAGCCTGAGTTCGTTGATGTCGCGGGAAATGGTGGCCTGCGTGACGTTCATGCCTTCATCGTTGAGGCGTTTGACCAGTTCGGCCTGGGTGGAGATGGCTTCCCGGGAGATGATTTCCTGAATGCGCCGTTGACGTTGTTCTTTGGTGAGTGCCATAAGGATACCTGTAATTATGCAACAGTATATACGGTTTAGAAAAGGGTATTTTTATGCAGTTCTTTTATTCAATCGCGCAACAGCCTCGAAAAGCAGCCAGATTTTGCTCTTGCACTTCCGGGGTTTATTCAGAATCCTGCATGCGTTTGCGGGCCTCATCCAGCAGGTGGCGGGCCACCTCCCGTTTGCTCATGCGCGGGAGATCTTCATGGGAGCCGTCTGGAAACACAAAAGTCACCTGATTGTCGTCTCCACCGAAAGCGGTGCCTTCCCGGGTGGGGTAATTCAGGCAGATGAAATCGGCATTTTTGCGCTGGGCCTTGCCTGCGGCCCGCTCCACCCCTGCATGGGTTTCCATGGCAAATCCGACCAGCACCCTCTGGCCTTTTCTTGCTCCCAGAGCTGCCAGGATGTCCGGGTTGGGCACCAGTTCGATGCTGATGTGTTCACTGACTTTGGCCTGCTTCTCGGTTTTGAGGTCTGCTGCGCGGTAATCGGCCACTGCTGCGGTCATCACCACCACATCGGACCACTCAAAATGCTGTTCCATGGCGTCTTTCATCTGCAAAGCAGACTCCACGGGCACCACTTTTGCACCTGCGGGCGCAGCAATGGACACTGGACCTGAGACAATCACCACTTCTGCCCCTCTGGAAAGCGCTTCCTCTGCCACGGCAAAACCCATCTTGCCGCTGGAGGGATTGGAGATGAAGCGCACAGGATCGAGGTACTCACGGGTCGGGCCAGCGCTGATCAGCACCTTTTTGCCAGACATGTCTTTCGGGGCAAAGACGCGCTTCACCTGCTCTGCGATCTCCTCGGGTTCCAGCATGCGGCCCATGCCTTCCCCCTCGCCTTTTGTGCCCAGTTTTCCAGAAGTCGGTCCCAGAAACTGGTGCCCCCAGCTTTGCAGGGTTTGCCTGTGTGCTGCTGTGGCAGGATGCTCCCACATGGCAGGATTCATGGCAGGTGCCCACAACACCGGACCCCGCACCGAAAGCAGGGTGGCTTGGCCCAGATCGGAACCCAGGCCCAGTGCTGCACAGGCCATGAAATCTGCACTGGCCGCCACGATCACCACAGCATCCGCCCAGTGGGCCAGTTCCAGGTGTTGCGCTCCGGCCTGTGCACTGAACCAGCTTTCATTGGTGTACACAGGGTTTCCAGAAGCGCTGCTTAACGCCAGAGGGGTTGTGAAATTCAGGGCGTGCGCGGTGGCGATCACACGGGTTTCAAAACCCGCCTCCCGGATGCGCCTGAGGACAAAAGGGGCTTTCATGGCGGCCACCGATGCGCAGACCATCACCAGAACTCGATGCATACCGCCAAAGTACCACTTTCCAGAATGGTGTACTTCACCTGCGTGTCAGAAAACACCACAGGATCCAGAGCAGAAGTTCAGAATGACAGCATGAAACCCCTGTTTGCACTGCTGGCCTTTGGTGCCCTCGGTTCTGCATTTGCCGCGTCCTGCGAAGCTTCCTCCAGTGACGCAGCCTGGAAGACCTGTCTGGCCTCTGAATTGCGCTCTTCAGACGCCCTGATCAACAGCGAATACCAGAAACTCCTGAAAACCCTCAGCACTGCCCAGCAGAACACCCTGCGCTCTGAACAGCGCCAGTGGCTGAAAACCCGCGACCAGTCCTGCAAGCTGGACAGCAAGGAAACCAACCGGGAAAAGTGGTTCCAGAAGATCCTCAAAGACCCCTACCAGACGGTCTGTGTGGTGCGCTTCACCGATGCCCGCATTGAGGAACTGAAAACCTACAACCCCAGACAGGACCTGATCGCTGAAAACTACAGCGCAGACGACTACGAATTCTACAGTTCGCAGCAGTACAGCAAGGGCAAATATTACTTTGAAGTCGAGGTCAACACCCCACAAATTGCCAGGAAGCAGGAGGTTTCTCTGTACATCGGGGTGGCGTCTGACCACATGCAGTCTGGCTGGACAGTGAATGTGCGCAAGTACATGACCCAGGACCGCAAGAACATCGTGGGCATCGCTTTCGATCTGGACAACGGCAAAATCTACACCATGCAGGACGGCATCTGGAGGGATGAACCCGGAGGCAACACCGGACTGGACCTCAAGCTGGGCCAGCCTTACCACGCCCTGGTGTCTTCCAGCGTGTCTTTAAAAGGGCTGCAAAACCAGAAATGGGTCAGGATCAACCTGGGACAGGAAAAATTCAATTACGCCATTCCAAAAGGCTACAAAGCTTTTTCCAAATGAAGACCCTCAAGAACAATGCTGTGCTGGTGCTGCACCTGCCAGACGGAAAACACATCATTGTGCAGGACCGCAGGGGCTACAAACCACCCCTGTGGGGTTACTTTGGAGGCGGTCTGGAAGCAGGCGAAACCCCACTGCAGGCCATTCTGCGGGAAATCCGGGAAGAACTGGATTTGCACCTGCAGTCTGAAGATGTAGAACTCTGGGGGTGCTGTACAGGCGAAACCCAGCACATGATGTACACCATCCACGTGTTCGGCCATGCTTTCTCTGGAGATCCTGCTGCCCTGACTGTTCTGGAAGGCGCAGGGCTGGATGTGGTGATCCCACAGGAGATGCTGACCCGCTGTGAAGAGGGAGGGCCAGACGAGGCCATCACAAAGCTGGTGATGGAAAAGCTGCCCTCACAGACATAAAAAAATCCTCCTCTGCATTGAGAGGAAGATTTTGTAGGGGTGCAGCGTGCTGCGCCCTTTGCTTTGGGATCAGTCCCGCTCTAAAGCGTGAACGGTCTGGGCCTGTAACAGGGCCTGTTTGGTGCGTTGCAGGTCCTGGGCCAGCTTCTCCTCGTCGATGAGGTTTTCACCAACCTGCAGTTTGCCGCTGGCGAGTTCGCGCATGGCGACGGTCACCAGGTTGCGGATCTTGGCCCGCTGGTCCACAGGGAGGGCGCTGGGGGTGCCTGCTTTCAGTTGCAGGGCGCGCTTGGCGACCACCACAGACAGGCTGTACTTGCTGTTGGTCAGGGCGAGCATTTTATCGATGTTGGGTTCTGCCATGGTGTCCTCCTAAAGGCAATACATCAGTATAGGCTCAGAGGTCCTGCTGGTCAAACAGCCAGCCGGAAACCAGCAGCAGCAGGGCAGAGAGGGTCAGCTGGAAAATCACAAACTGGGGGTCCAGGGTGACGATATCATTGCTGGCATTGATCCCCATTCCAAACATTCCAATGTCGGTGCTGCGGTCAAACAGGCCCAGGGCATTGTAAATGGTACCCTGCAGCCAGAGGATCCCCAGGTAGGTGATGCCACTGACCAGCCATTCCACCTTGCCCACCCGCTGTCCCACCAGTTGACTGACGTAAGCCAGCACCGGAAGGGGGAGCACAGCCAGCACGATGGCAAACACGAATTTCAGAAGGTCAAACAGGTGGTTTTGCCTCAGGATGTCCTGGATGGCCTGAACGAGCTGCTGAAACGCTCCGGTGTGGGAATTCAGAATAAAGAAAGCAATGGGCACCATCACCATCAAAGTCAGGATGGTCACTTCAATGGCGAGCCACAGGTACTTGCTGGCCAGAATGTGCAGTCCAGAAGTGGGCAGGGAACGCAGGAAATAATGGGTGTTGCGGGCGTATTCATTGCGGATCTGGTAGAAGCCTTTCATCAGGCCGTCTAAAAAGGGCAGGCTGAGCAGCACGGCACTGAGGGCAATGCGGGCCTCGCTGTCCTTGATCTGGAATTGCAGCACCAGACTGACCAGCAGCACGATGGCAGCGGCTCCGATCACCCACTGGTAGTTTTGCTCGACTTCTTTGCGGAACAGCATCCAGAACTGCATCATTTCCCTCCCCGGCGGCGGCTTTCGGCCAGCATGGCGTCCTGTTTGACGGCCCGGTCTATGCTCACGCCCCTGGCGTTGCGAATGTCTTCTGCGGTGCCTTCCAGCAGCACCCGGCCTCCGTCCAGCACCAGCACCCGGTCAAAGAGGCTCTCGGCTTCTGCAATCTGGTGGGTGGCGAGGATCATGGTGGAGTCTGCGTCGTCTGCGCGGAATTCGCGGATCAGGGTGTGCAGGATCTGTTCGCGGGTGAGGGGGTCAATGCCGCTGAGGGGTTCGTCCAGCAGGTAGAGTTTGGCATCTCGGGCCAGGGTCAGGGCCAGACGCACACGGGTGCGGTTCCCCTTGGAGAGGGTGCCCAGACGTGCGGTTTCACTGACGCTGAGGAATTCCAGCACGTCTTTGAAACGCTGCTCGTTCATGGGGAAAAAGCCCTTCATGAAGTCAAAGGCGTACCGGGCATTCCAGCTCATGTACAGGTGGTCAATTTCTGGGAGGTAGGCCACCTGACGGCGGGTGCTGGCTCCGGGGGCTTCTCCCAGCACTTTGATGCTGCCAGAGGTGGGTTTGACCAATCCTTCGGCCATCTTGATAAGGGTGCTTTTGCCGCTGCCGTTTACGCCCAGCAGACCAATGAATTCTCCAGGGTTGGCGGTAAAGGTGAGGTCTTCCAGGGCCACATTTCCAAAAAAACGTTTGCCCAGGTTCTGGGTCTGTAAAATCATGCGCTGGTCTCCAATTTTTTCTGCACAAGGTTTTCAATGGCCTGGTTGTCCATGCCCAGTTTGCGGAGTTCCTGCAGCAGGCGCTCAATGGCCTGGGAAGCGAGGTCTTCGCGGGCTTCCTGAATGCGGCTGTAGTCTTCGGTGATGAAGCTGCCCAGACCGCGGCGGGTCTGGATGAAGCCCACGCGCTCGAGTTCCTGGTAAGCCCGCACCACGGTGTTGGGATTCACCAGTTTTTCCTGGGCAAAGTCGCGGGCACTGGGGATCTTGTCTCCGGGTTTGAGTTCGCCGCGCACAGCCCGGCTCATGATGTCCTCCATGAGTTGCAGGTAGATGGGGCGGGTCTGATCGAAATTGGGGTCATGCACTGGCATCCTCCTGAGATATACCCTAGTGTACTATTTAAGTAGTACACTGTCAACGGTTGTGCTCCTGGACGTGAAATGTGAGGCTTGATGAGAGAAGATTCCGAGGGCCGAGGGCACAGGGTCAAGGGCGGTTCTGTAGAGCATAAGCCTTCGCTTTATGGACACAGGTGTCCATTTTTCTGAACAGCATGACAAAAGGTTTGCACAATGCTCTCGGCTCTCGGCTCTCGGCTCTCGGCTCTCGGCCCTTGGCAAAGCAAATGCATGTCCCACATCCCCAGAAGCTATATTGAAAAACAACATGAACGCCATTGGACTGGACCTGGGCACCACCGGATGCAAAGCGGTGCTGATTGACGCTGAAGGCAACCCTTTAAGAAGCACCTACCGCAGCTACCCCCTGATCAAAACCGAACCCGGAGAGGCCACCCAGAATGCAGAGGTGATCTGGAAAGCCGTGCAAGAAGCCCTGCTGGACCTGAAAGCTGTGAATGCAGATGGACTGTCTTTCAGCGGGGCCATGCACAGTTTGCTGCTGGTGGATGGGCAGAACAAACCCCTGGCTCCAGCCCTGACCTGGGCGGACACCCGGCCTCTGGACACCCTGGCAGACATTCCTCTGGAGGCGCGTGCCACCTACCTGAAAACCGGTGCGCCTTTAAAAACCCCTTACCATCCAGCCAAAATCACTTACCTGCAAAAAAAACAGCCTGCTTTGTTTGCCCAGGCCCACCAACTGGTCAGCATCAAGGATTACATCGCGTTTCAACTGACCGGAGTCTGGAAAGCAGACATCGGACTGGCCAGCAGCTCAGGGCTTTTAAACCTTCACACAGGCCATTGGGACGAAGACATTGTCAAAGCCCTGCAGGTGAAGTCCCTGCTGCCAGAAGTGCTGGATGCCACCGACCTGCTGGGCAACATTACCCCGGACGCAGCCACCCACACAGGTCTGAAAGCGGGAATGCCTGTTTTCGCAGGCAGCAGCGATGGAGGACTGGCCAATCTGGGCACCGGAGCAGGCGTGCAGGACACGGTGATCACCGTGGGAACCAGTGGAGCTGTGCGCAGCATGGTGACCAGCCCACAACTGGATGCCAGAGGCCGCACCTGGTGTTATTTCCTCTCCAGAAACCAGATGTTTGCAGGAGGGGCCATCAACAATGCGGGTTTGCTGATCGACTGGGTCAGGCGCATGTGTTTTCCAGCTGACACCTTCGAGGTGCTGTTCAAAGAGGCTGCAGAGGTGCCAGACTCTGAAGGCTTGCTGCTGCTGCCCTACCTGACCGGGGAACGCAGCCCACACTGGAAATCTGACCTGACCGCCACGTTGCATGGTCTGGCCTTGCAGCACACCAGAGGGCACATTGCCAGGGCTGCTCTGGAAGCAGTGTGTTTCTCGCTGGCAGAGGTGCACGATCTGGTTTCTGCCGGAACCACCCGTGTGCTGGTGACCGGGAACATCACCAGAAGCCCACTGTGGATGCAGGTGCTCAGCAACGTGCTGAACCGGGATCTGGTGGTGGCCAGCAGTGTGGACGCTTCTGCACTGGGGGCAGCAATGGTGACACGGCACGCATTAGACAACCGTCTCGGTGAGTTAACGTACAAAGTACAATATGCTTTAGGTTTTGCCCCCCAGCCTGAGGAAGCCGCTCTGCTCAGGGCCACCAGGGAACACTGGAGGGGTTTATTCACCAGCATCTGGAAGGAGTTGTAAACATGGGTCAATCTGATATTGCCGTGATGGGTCTCGCCGTGATGGGCGAAAACCTGATCCTCAACATGGCCTCCAAGGGCTTCACTGTCACCGCCTACAACCGCAGCACCGACAAGGTCAAAGCTTTTATTGAAGGCCGTGCCAAAGGCGAAAGCATCGTGGGGGTTTACTCCCTGCAAGAACTGGCAGACAGCCTCAAGCGCCCCCGCAAGGTCATGCTGATGATCAAAGCAGGCAGCGCAGTGGACGCCTCCATCGAATCCCTGCTGCCTTACCTGGAAGAGGGAGACATCATCATCGATGGTGGCAACAGCCACCCTGCCGACTCTGACCGCCGCACCGCCTACCTCAAAGAGAAAGGCATCCTGTTCATCGGCACCGGGGTTTCCGGTGGTGAAGAAGGTGCACTCAAAGGCCCCTCCATCATGCCCGGCGGCAACAGCGCAGCCTGGGAGCACGTCAAACCCATTTTCCAGGGCATCTCTGCCAAAGTCTCTGACGGCAGCCCCTGCTGTGACTGGGTCGGCGAAAACGGCGCAGGCCACTTTGTGAAGATGGTGCACAACGGCATCGAGTACGGCGACATGCAGATGATCGCAGAAGCCTACAGCATCCTGCGCGGCGTGGCTGGACTTTCCAACGCTGAAATTGCCCAGATTTTCTCCGAGTGGAACACCGGGGAACTCGACAGCTTCCTGATCGAGATCACCGCAGACATCCTCACCAAAAAAGACGAGGAAACCGGCAAGGACCTCGTGGATGTGATCCTGGACAGTGCAGGCCAGAAAGGCACCGGAAAATGGACCTCCGTGTACGCCCTGGACGTGGGCAGCCCCAGCAGCACCATCGCTGAAGCTGTGTTTGCCCGCTGCATCTCCGCCCTCAAGAACGAGCGCGTGCAGGCCAGCAAACTTTTCACCGGTCCCCAGGACGCCTTTCAGGGCGACAAAGCAGAATTCATCGAGAAGGTGCGCAAGGCTCTGTTCGCCAGCAAGATCTGCTCCTACGCCCAGGGTTACCAGCTGATGCGCCTCACCGCCAAAGAGCAGGGCTGGACCCTGAACTACGGCTCAATCGCCCTGATGTGGCGTGGCGGCTGCATCATCCGTGCCCAGTTCCTGGAGAACATCAAAGAAGCCTTCGACAAGAACCCCGAACTGGCCAACCTGCTCCTGGATGAGTACTTCGCCAACATCATCCAGAACTACCAGCAGCCCTGGCGTGAAGTGGTGGCCCAGGCCATCCTGTCTGGGGTGTGGGTTCCCGCGTTCAGCAGCGCCATCTCCTACTTCGATGGTTACCGCTCCGAAATCGTGTCTGCCAACATCATCCAGGCCCAGCGCGACTACTTCGGTGCCCACACCTACGAGCGTCTGGACAGACCCCGTGGCGAATTCTTCCACACCAACTGGACGGGTCGTGGTGGCACCACGGCGAGCAGCACTTACAACGTTTAAGGGCCAGCGGCCTGCCGAGAGCCGGGGGCCGAGGGCTGAGAGCTGAAGGCATGATCAGGCCCTAAAGGTCTTCTTGTACAATCCAACTTTGTAGGGGCGCAGCACGCTGCGCCCTTTTTCTTTTGATTCAGAATATTGATTTGGTCTTCTGCCCTCGGCAGGCCGTAGGCCCTCACGCATCAAACATGGTCAAGGCATCCTGATCCAGGGTGTCCTGAATCCATTGCCTGAGGCTGATCCGCAAGGCATCCGGGCTTTCGTTGCGGTGCATCTGCTTGAGGTGTTGCAGGGCAGAAGGGGCACCCCGTCCCACGAATTCCCGCAGGATCACCTCCAGGCGAAACCACAGGCTGTGCAGTTCTGCATTGCGGCGCTGTTGCTGGTAGGTTCTGAAGGCCGTCATGATGTTGGGGGGCAGCGGATGGGGGACCTCCAGCACATGATAGGTGCCCTCATCAGGGTGTTCAGGAGGCAGCAGGGCGTCCCCATCCACCCACAGGCAGACATGCAAAGGATGGGCTTCTTGCAGCACACAGCCGGTGAAGACCTCCTGGTACAGGCTCAGGTGCAACTTTGTCCAGTTCTGCTCGGGTCTGGAACGGGCGCTGCCATGGGTGAGGGCCAGAATGGCCCGTGCGCTTTCTGGCGGAATCTGGTAACCCACAAAACCCAGGTCTGGAGCCTGGTACAGCATTTCCAGGGCACTGACCGCGTCTTTCTGGTTCCAGAGGGCCACCAGCAGCTCTCCTTGCAGGAACAGGAAAAAAGCCTCCTGATTGTGGGTGCCCAGCACAGCGGTCATTTTGTGGTCTTCAATGAGGGGGAGCAACTCCTGAAAAAGCTGCTCTGCGGTCATCTCCACACCCAGGGGCTGGTGCCTGGGAAGCTGGGACAGCACCCGATTTTGCACCTCGGGGGTGAATTTCATCCCGACTTCCTGGGTGAGAAATAGATCAGGATGCTCATGCCGGTCAGCCAGATCACCTCGTAGATGGTGTGGGTGATGGGGGACCAGGTCCACACAATGGCGATGATGCGTCCGACATTGACCAGGGCCAGGGCAATGCTGATCACCTGCACCTGTTTGCCGATGCGTCCTCCGCCAATCAGGAAACTTTGCAGCAGGTACAGCACAAAAACCAGCATGATGATGGCGTGAATCAGGATGCTCAGCAGGGGCATGCTGTTGAAGTAGGTGGTGTAAATGTACACCGTGATGGAACTGCAGATGGCTGCAATGCCGATCAGGAGGGCAAAACGCCCGTTGGGGTACAGCCCCTGCTGCTCCATGATGTAAGGCAGGCTGAAACTGCCCATCATGATGCTGATGGTGGCCAGCAGGAACACATAATCGCTGCTGGGATCCAGCGCTCCGGTCAGGTGCAGGTACTGTTTGCCAGGCAGCAGCATCAGGTCGCCGATGGTGACCAGCAGAACACCCCAGCTCAGGCCCAGAAAAGGCGTTTTGAGGGCCCGTGGGGCCTGCTGATAGAACGTGTTGAGGGCCGCTGCTCCCAGGGCATCGCTGAGCAGGATGGGAAGGTGTCGCCAGGGGATCTGGGGGTCAATGAGTACCAGAACAAACCACCCAATCCAGAAAAGCCCCATCAGAGCCAATCGCTGTGGAAGAGGGGTTCTCAGGAGCATGCTGGAACCAGTCTAACACATGCTTTTGTCGGGCCTGTGCGCAGTTTTGGGGGTCTTGAGTTTGAGGGGAGACTTGTGCTAGCATGGGGGCTTGAGTCCCCTTTTTGAAAAGGGGTGTTCTGGGAGGCACAAAAAATGTTTGCAATTGTCCAAAGCGGCGGCAAGCAGTACCGCGTGAGTGAAGGGGATGTGATCCGCGTTGAGCGCGTGAAAGCAGACGCCGGCGCCACCGTTGAACTGCCTGTGCTGCTCCTGCAAGGCGAAAACACCCTGGTGGGTGAAGGCGTTCAAGGCAAGCTCGTGAAGGCTGAAGTGGTCGCTCACGGTCTGAGCAAGAAAATCTATGTCCGCAAGTACAAGAGCGGCATTCAATACCGTCGCCGTAACGGTCACCGTCAGCAGTTCACCACGCTGAAAATCACGGCGCTCGGGTAAGAGGTAACAGGCCATGGCACACAAAAAAGGTGTAGGTTCCTCTAAAAACGGTCGTGACAGCAACCCCAAATACCTCGGCGTCAAGAAGTTTGGCGGCGAAGTGGTGCTGGCTGGCAACATCCTGGTCCGTCAACGCGGAACCAAGTTCCAGGCCGGAAGCGGCGTGGGCATGGGCCGCGACCACACCCTGTTCGCTCTGCTGGACGGCGTGGTGACCTTTGCTGACAAAGGCACCAAAGGCCGCTTCATCAGCGTGCAGGCCCAGGTCGCCGCAGCAGATTGATCCCGAATTCGGGTGAGGGCCAGGGCAACCCTGGCCCTCATTTTTGTGCCCTCATGTTTGTCATGTGACTCATCTGCAAAACCCTGACACTCAAGTCATGCAGAGTCAAGTCATGCAGAGTCAAGTCATGCAGAGTCAAATCAAGCAGAGGCTTTTTGTGACCTTTATTCTGGCCGCTTCACTGGCCCAGGCCCAGGACTTCAACGGTGCCCGCATGGTCTCTGAAAACACCATCTGGGGATTCACGCGGGGCGGGGTGTACCTCTCGCAGGACCGGGCCCGCAGCTGGAATCAGGTGACACCAGCGTTCACAGAGAAAGTGCAGGCCCTGCAGGGTTTCGCACTGGACGAGAACCGGGCCTGGGTGACGGCGCAACTGGATGGCAAGGTTTTGCTGGCCTTCACCCAGGATGCCGGACAGAACTGGACCCAGATGAAGATGGCCGATGTGGGGCAGGGGGCCTGGGTGAAATTCCGGGATCCTCAAAACGGCATCGGGCTGATTGGGATGGATGCAGGCATGAGCCACCAGGCGTTCATTCTGCTGAAGACCAGCAATGGTGGCATCACCTGGCAAAAGGTCAACAGCAGCCAGAACAGCTATTTCCAGATGCCAGAACTGCAAGGCGGCACCCTCCCAGACATCTGCTGTTTCACAGATGCAGTGTTTCTGACCGACAAAAACGTGCTGGTGACGGGCGGATACACCCCCACAGAGAAGCCCTATTTCTTCAGGAGCAACAACGGAGGCAAGTCTTTTTCTGCGGCAAATTCCCTGTTGCCTTTGAATGCCACCGAGCGAAAAAGCTTCTCCCGTCTGGAAATCCCGTATGCTAAAGGGGATGTGGTGCTGATGGCAGGTGTGTTCAGCACCCCCGAACAGCCCAGTTATCTGGTCACCTTCCTGTCGCAGGATGGCGGAAAGAGCTGGGTCAGAGGAGAAAAACTCAACCCCAGATCTCAACCCCAACTGACACAGGTGGTCTTCACAGACGCCAAAAACGGATTCACCTGGCTGGGAGGCAAGCTTTACATGACCTCCACCGCCGGACAGACCTGGCACCAGATCGTGGTGCCCTTTGAAAATGCTGCAGGGTTCAAACAGATCTCCTTCGCAGACCCCAAAAACGGCATGGCCCTGCTGGACACCGCTCTGTGGATCACATCGGACGGTGGGGCGTCATGGCAGGAAATCAAGAGGTGAAGTGTGGCTTTTCGGGATGTTCTCGAAATTGAAGTGATTGCAGGCAACGGTGGCGACGGCTCCATGAGCTTCCACCGGGCCAAATACATGCCCAAAGGTGGCCCCGATGGCGGCCACGGCGGCAAGGGCGGCAGTGTGTTCCTGAAAGCTGTGAACAACGTCAGCAGCCTGGACACCTTGATCGGCAAACGCAAATACAAGGCCAGCAATGGCTGGTACGGCGAAGGTCGCCTCAGGAACGGCAAAGATGGCGAAGACTTCGTCATTGAAGTTCCCGTGGGCACCACGGCTTTCGATGTGGAAACGGGCCGGGTGCTGGCAGACCTCACCGAGGTCGGACAGGTCAAACTGGTGGCCAAAGGTGGATCCGGTGGACGCGGCAACAGTGTGTTCGTGACCCCCACCCGCCAGGCCCCCCGCTTTGCAGAGCTGGGCACCAAAGGCGAAAACCGCAAGATCCGCCTGGAACTGCGCCTGATCGCCGATGTGGGACTGGTGGGCTACCCCAACGCCGGGAAATCCAGCCTGCTCTCCAGGCTGTCCCGCGCCAATCCAGAAATCGCAGATTACCCTTTCACCACCCTCAGCCCCATTCTGGGCGTGGTGACCCGCCAGGACCAGGAAGACCAGCGCTTCACCCTGGCAGACATCCCCGGCATCATTGAGGGGGCCTCTGAAGGGAAAGGACTGGGCCTGGAATTCCTGCGCCACATCAGCCGCACGCGCCTGCTGGTGTACGTGCTGGCCGGAGACCAGGACCCGGTGGGCAACCTGGACAGCCTGCAGAGTGAACTGCGCAGCTACGATCCCAGTTTGCTGGACGCTGCTGCCTGCATCGTGTTGAACAAGATTGACCTGCTGGAAGAAGACGAGCAGGAGATGATCGAGGAAGAACTGCAGGAGTTTGGCCTCCCCATCCTGAAAATCAGTGCGCTGGAAGAAATCGGACTGGACCGCCTCAAAGAAACCCTCTTTGACCTGCTGCCCTCCCGCGAACTGTGGCGCGAAACCCACGCCCTGGAAGAAGAACCCGAAGTGGTGCGCATCGAACCGCTCAGGATCGAACGCCACGAGGACATCATCCCCGGAGACGACCAGTACGACCAGGAAATCGAAATCGTCTGGGAGGTGCTGGGAGGGGGCTTTGCAGAACGCCTGTCCCGCTTTTCCCGTTACCTCGACGATGCAGCCGAGTACCTGCAGGCCTACTTCAAACGGGAAGGCCTCTTCAATGCCCTCAAGCGCGCTGGAGCCAAACAGGGCGACACCGTGGAAATTGGCATCATGAAGTTTGAGTACTTTGAGGACGACAACTGATCAGCAGAAGCACTGGCCTTGAGGGCGCAGCACGCTGCGCCCCTACAGGGGTATGTATGATTCACGCTAGGCTTTCAGTCCCAAACTCCTATAATGAAACAGCTGAGCGCATCATGATGATCCCTCCACACCTTGAAGTCTGGGCCAGACGCGTACAACTGATGGTGAAACCCCGCAGGTTCGAGCATGTGTTGCGGGTGGCTGAACTCGCCTGCCAGATGGCCCGTGCCAATGGTTTCGATGAAGCCCTGGCTTACGAAGCGGGTTTGTTGCACGACATTGCCCGCGATGTCAGCAGCATGGATTTGCTCAAACTGGCTCCGCCTGAGTGCCCCATTGACGCAGCCCATCCGCTGGCCTTGCATGGTCGGGCAGGAAGGGCGCTGCTGGAGTACTGGGGGTACACCAACGAGGAGGTGTTGTGGGCTGTGGAGGAACACACCACCGGGCCCAGTCCGGACCGCCCCATCAGCAAGGTGGTGTACATTGCAGATGTCAGTGAGCCTGGGCGCAACGTGAACCACCACATCCGTGAGATGGCTTTCCACGATTTGCAGGGTGCGCTGGATCTGGCCATTGGCAGCAAGGTGCGTTATTTGCAGGGTCGGGGCATTCAGGTGCATCCTCGAACCATGCAGGTGTTCAACAGTCTCAACATTTCATGATCTTCAGGTGGCAGGTGAACAGCTTTTGACGACGGCACACAACAAGGAGCAGCCATGACCCGCTGGAACCAGCAGCGGCGCATCTGGCGCACGGTGCAACTGACCAGCCTGATGCTGGCGGCCAGTGGCCTGCTGGGTTTCGCCCTGATGAGCGCCCAGGGCATCACCGGAAAGCGGGCAGGTCTGGTGACGGCCAGTGGGCAAGCGCCCAGTTTCACCGTTCTGCTGGCCGGTCTGGAGGCCTCTTACTGCGCCTGGGCCACCCCCACGGCTCCGGCCCGCAAGTGCACCCCGGAAGAAGCCGTGGACCGCAACAAGGTGATTGATGGCATGCACACCGACACCATCATGCTGGCCACCTTCAAGGGAACCAATGTGCAGATCCTCAACATTCCCCGTGACACCCAGGCGGAGGGAACCTACCGCAAGGTCAATTCCTCCTTCAAAATTGGGGGTCCTGAGCAGCTGCTGGGCGATGTGGAAACCCTGATCGGGCAGCGCATCGATTACTACGCCATTGTCCGTCTGGACTTCGTGGCCGATGTGATTGACCGGCTGAATGGCCTGGACGTGATCGCTCCTGCAGACGTGGCTTTCGATGACCGGGCTGCAGATTTGCACCTGCACCTGACCGCTGGCCCCCACCACCTTGAAGGCAAAGACGCTGTGGCTTTTCTGCGCATGCGCAAGGCTCCGGGCTGGGGGGACGATTATGGCCGCATTGACCGCCAGAAACTTGCCATTGCCCAGCTGCTGGACAAGTTGCGCAGTTCGCAGGGGCTTTCTGCTCTTCCTGGCATCCTCACCCAGTTCAACACTGGGGTGATCACCAATGCTGACCCTGCCCTGATTGATGCGATGGTGCCTTTCCTGAAGAGCTACCGTCTGCAGATGGCCACCCTGCCCACCAATGAAATTCCTGGGTCCAGCAACCTTGCGGTGGACCGCGAAACCCTGGAAGCCATGAATGCCCCCGCAGTGCCCGAAACCCAGAATGCCCTGCCCGAATCGCCTGTCCGCATTGTGGATGGCAGCGGAACGAACCTGGGCCAGAAACTCTCCCGTTACCTCTCAGAGCAGGGGTATCAAATTTCACGGGTGGATGAACAGACGGCCAGCTCCGAACAGAGCTCCGTGGCCACCCGCAACCAGGTGGGCGATGCCGAACAGGTGTCCACCCGCCTCAACCTGCCCAGAATCCAGACCCTGCGCCTGCCTGTGGAATACGGCGAAGTGGTGGTCTTTCTGGGCCAGGATGCCAACGACAAGTATGCAGCCCTGGCTGCCCTCCCCGAATCCCCATAAATTTCAAGGAGAAACATGCAAGACAATGCCCTGATCAAACTGATTGTGGATGCCGCCCAAGACAAACGTGCCGAAGATGTGGTGGTGCTGGATTTGCAGGATGTCAGCAGCACCCTGGATTACTTCATCATCTGCACTGCCAGTGCTGGACTGCAGATCAACGCTGTGCAAAACAGCATCCGTGAAGCCACCAAGGAACACGGCATTCAGGCGGTGGGCATTGAAGGCCCCAGTGACCGCTGGATCCTGATCAACTTTGGCACCGTGATCGTGCACGTCATGACGAAAGAGGCTCGTGATTATTATGACCTGGAAGGTCTTTGGTCTGATGCCCGGCACGTTGCAGTTTAGGTAAAACCACATCCACCTGGGTTCCGCCCCCATCCGGGGTCTGGATCTTCAGGTGGCCTCCGTGGGCTTCCACAAAGCGTTTCACCACTGCCAGACCCAGTCCCCAGCCTTTCTTGCCGCCATTGCGTTTCAGGCGGTAGAAAGGCTCCATCACTTTTTTCTGTTCTTCTTCGGGAATGCCCGGGCCGTAATCCCGCACACTGATGGTGACCTCCTTGCCCATGGCGTACACCCCGATGTCCACGTTGGTGTGCGACGGGGCGTACTTGAGGGCGTTGTCCACCAGGTTGCGGATCACCTGTTTGATGCGCACCACATCCACATCCAGCAAAATCGGGGTGAGGGGCAGGATGCACTGCACCCGGGGTTCCTCGTGGGAGAATTCCCGCACCAGTTCCCGGATGTCGATGCGCTCCCACTTGAGTTCCAGGTTGACGTACACGTCTTCCAGGCGGCTGAGGTCGGTCAGCACGGTGAGTTCCTGGGTGCTGTTGACCAGCCGTTCCAGCAGGGTGCGGCGCTGGTCTGCGGTCAGGGAATCCCGGCTGAGCAAATTGGTGGCCAGCACCAGTTGCTGCAGGGGTTTGCGCAGTTCGTGGGAGGTGATGGCGTTCAGCTCCATCTGCAGCTGTTTCTGGGCTTCCACCTTGGCTTTCTCGCCGTTGTAATTCACCCAGATGCGGGTCATCATGGCCGCCAGCAGCCCGAAAGTGATGGAGATCAGGATGCGCAGCCAGAACTGCTGGGTTCTGAGGGTGTACAGCACGCTCAGGCGGTTCTCCTGAATCAGGTCGCGGGATTGCATGGAAAGCTGCATGGATTCCCGGTAAGCCAGCTCCAGCAGTTTCACGTCTGCAGGGTTGGTTTTGATGGCCTCCTGCAGGTTCTCAATGATGTGGTCCAGCCGGGCCTCCCCGTAGGTTTCCACTTCTTTGACCTGTGGAAACTCATTGGTGAGGTTCTTGAAGGTGTCTTTCAGCAGCTCCAGGTTTTCTGCATAGGTGGCGCTGCAGATCTGGCGGTCGGCCACCTGCATCAGGATGCAGGCGATGCGCTGGTTCAGCTGGTAGTAGTGGTGGTTGCTCCAGATCAGGTTCTGGCGGGTCAGTGCTTCGTAAGAAGGCAAAAACGCCAGGGTGAACAGCACAAAAGACAGTCCGGCAGCCAGCAGGGCCATGATGAAGGGGGTGAACCGGTGCCGCAGCATCCTCACTCCACACGGATGCTTTTCAGGAACCACACCCATTTGCTGCCGTATTCCAGGGTGTTGAACCGTTCAGCGTAGGCATGGGTGGGGAAGACCACCAGCAGGGGTCCTTTGTCTTCAATGGTCAGGGGCCGTCCATCTCCTTTGAAGGCAATCATCACCGGGTAATCCAGCACATCTTCTGCATTGATGAAGGTGCTGTAATCGTTGGTGGCCACCATGTAAAGCTTTTTGGGGGTGAGCCTGAGGTGGTCCAGCAAATCTGCCACCATCACGCCCTGGTAGGTGTGGGGAACACTGGCATCGTCTGGACGGCTGGTGCGGTATTCAATGACCCGCAAGGATTCCAGCTGGGGCTGGGTGAGGGTGGTTTTTCCAGAGGAAGATTCGATGGTCAGGACCACAGGATCACTGCCTGCTGCTGGCATGTTTTGCGCCGGGTGCACTTCCTGATACACTTCAGGCCGCATGCATCCTGTCAACAGGAGCAGCGTGCAGGAAACCGTAAAAGCCCGCATACTTACCAGAATACTACGCTTTTGTCACGCCAATCGTATTTGCGTGGAAAGTGCTTCCCGCCCCCAGGTCGGTGAGCCGCTCTGAAGTGAGGGTGTTGATGCTCTTGCCATCCCGGGCACTGAGGCCCCACCAGCTGCCTTCCAGCACAATGACTCCTTTTTGCACCCCACCATGCACCCGAATTTGCCGCAGCACCGACCCCTGAGGGCTGCTCAGGTGAGCAAAATCTCCGGTGCTCAGGTTTAAAGGTGCCGCGTCCTCAGGGTGCATCAGGGCCAGGGGTTCTCCCCCTTCTGCCTGATTGAGGTTTTCCAGGTTGCCATAGGTGCTGTTCAGAAAGTGGTGTGCAGGAGGGGTCAGCAACCGGAAAGGATGCTCTGGAGTCACCTGCAGGCTGTCGGGGGTGTAATGCGGAGCAGGGGAGAGCTGCACTTTTCCGCTGGCTGTGGGTGCCCCGTGCTGGTAGGGCAGCAAACCTTCGGGCAGGTTCAGGCGCACAGAGCCTTCCTGCCTGACCCGTTCAGGCGTGAAACCCTGCAAGAACGGATGTTCGGTGTCCAGCAGGTGTTCCAGCAACTGGTCCATGCTCCAGTAAAGGGTTTCCTCCTGGAGGCCCAGGCGTTTTCCCAGTTCCTGAAACACCCAGGTGTTGGGTCTGGCCTCTCCTGGGGCATTCAGGGTTTTTGGGTTGTAGCCCAGGTAAGTGTGGCCATAACTGGTGTACACGTCCTCGTGCTCCATGAAAGTGGTGGAGGGAAGCACATAATCGGCAAGCTTTGCCGTCTCGGTCATGGCCTGCTCCAGCACCACCACCAGCAGGTCTTCCCGTTTGAACCCTTCAATCACCCGTGCTGTGTCAGGGGCGACCACCACCGGGTTGCTGTTGTACACGAACATGGCTTTGATGCCCCGTTCAGGCTGCAGGGCAGTGGCAAGCCGGGTCATGTTGATGCGTGGGGTGCTGGCTTTGACCAGATGGCCTGCCCCCAGTTTTTTGCGGTTCAGCTGGAAATACCCACTGGTGGAGAGGGTGACGCCCCCGCCCCGGTGTTTCCACTGGCCCATCACAGCAGGCAAGAGCAGCACCGAACGCAGGTTGTTGCCGCCGTATTCATGGCGGGTCATGCCATACCCCACCCGGATGTAGCTGGGCGTGGTGCTGGCGTATTCGCGGGCCAGTTGCTCGATTTTTTCGGTGGGGATTCCGGTGATGTCTGAAACTTTTTCGGGGGTGTAATCTTTTGCAGCTTCCCGCAATTCTTCTGAACCCAGGCAGGCTTCCTGCAGGTATTCCCGGTCCTCAAGGCCCCACCTGAAGATCAGATGCATGAAACCCAGCGCCAGAGCTGCATCTGTGCCAGGGTTGATTTTGATGTGCTCATCGGCAAAAAGGCTGGTTTTGCTCTGGTAGGGGTCGATGTGGTAGATCTTTGCGCCGTTCTTGCGGGCTTTTTTCAGCCAGGGGGTCAGGTGGCTGTTGGTGGTCAGGCTGTTGATGCCCCACAAAAAAATCAGCTTTGCATGTGGAACGTCCTCTGCAAGCACGCCATACCTGGGGCCGTAGGTCATCACCCAGGCTTCGGTGCCAGCGGTGGCGCAGATGGTTTCATCCAGCTCACTCGCTCCCAGAGCACGGAAAAAAGCATGCACATGGGTGCCTTCCCTCAGGCCCATGGTTCCCGCATAGTTGTAGCGCATCAGGGCATGGGGGCCATGTTCTGCCAGCACGGTTTTTAAACGGTCCGCAATTTCATCGAGGGCCTGATCCCAGGAGATCCGCACAAAGTCCCCTCCCAACCGTTTTAAGGGGTAGAGGGGACGGTCCGGGTGGTACTGCCGCGCCGGATAATGCACGGTCTTGGCACAGGCAAACCCCTGCGTGAAGGGATGGGATGGATCTCCGGTGACCTTCACGGCCTTCTCTCCCAGCGTTTCATCCGGGGCCAGGGTGATTTTCAGGCGGCAGGCATCGGGGCAGTCCAGGGGGCAGGTCAGGATCACATCACGCATCAGGAGCTCCTTGAGGGGTACGAAGGTCTGGGTCAAAGCATAACCCGCTGTGAATCAGCAACTGTGCAGCGGGAACTTTATTCTGTGGCATGTTGCATCCTTCTTTTCAGTGGCCCGGCCAGCACCACATGCATGATGGCCACCACCAGACCGATCAGGCCGCAGGCAGACCACAGGGTCAGGCTGCCATGACTGCCCAGCAGCCACCCTCCAAACACCGGAGCCACCATGGCCGCCAGACCCCAGGAGGCTCCATTGAGGCCTGCGTAAGTGCCCCTCAGGTGTGCAGGGGCAAGGTCTGCAATCACGCTGGATGCCACGGTGTTCATGCCCAGTTCTCCCAGCGTCCAGACCACCACCGCCACCATGAATCCGGTCAGGTCGTGGGCCAGCATGTTCAGCATCAGGCCACCCCCCATCAGAAGCGCAGAAATGGCCATGACTGTGGGGCGGGGAAACCGGGGCAGCACCATCTGGGCTGGAATCCCCAGCAGCACAATGATCAACCCGTTGATCGCAATGGTGTGCCCGAACTGCGCCGCCGTGAAATGCAGTTTCTGCATGGCCAGGGACAGCACCCCGAACCCCTGCATCATCAGCACCCCGAACAGAAACCCTGCCACGGTGTAGGCATACAGCAGGCCATCTTGTGGCATGCGCATTTTCTGGGAGGTGGTTCTCTGGTGTTTGGACAGGGTCTCGCGGAAGAAAAACAGCATCAGCAAACCACAACCTGCAGAGGTCAGGGCATCCCCATAAAACAGGTAACGGTAATTCTGGTCGGCCAGCAAACCGGCCAGCAGTGGCGCAATGGCAGCCCCCAGATTGATCGCCCAGTAATTCATGCCATACGCCCGGATGCGCCCTTCAGGGGGAACCAGATCCGCCACAGCCGCCTTCATGCCCGGACGGGAGGTGTTCATGATGAAGCCCTGCAGCACAATCACCGCCAGGAGCAGGTAAAAGTGCCGGATTTCACTGATGCCCACCATCATCAGGGCACCGCCAACCATTGAAAAGACCATGACCTTCTTGCGCCCCAGACGGTCCGTGACAAAACCCGCCAGAAACTGGGCCAGAAAAGACCCCACCCCGAACAGGCTCAGGGCCAGTGCAGCCTGCCCGGTGCTCCACAACAACTGGCTGGTCAGGTAATAGCTGAGAAACGGCACCACAAAATCCCCCACGCGGTTGATCAGGGTACCCCACCACAGAATCCAGAACTGCCGGGGCAGCACTGGAAGGATGCGCTGGATCAGGGGTCTGCGGGCGTCCATGGTTTTAACCTACCTTTTTTGATTTGGTGTCTGGTATACGCCAGGGTGCTTAAAGATAGGCAGAAGGCAGCGACCCAATGCCGACGGTGCCGTCCCCGAGCGACCCAGCGGTCCAAACCGCTTTGGACCGCGTAGTAGGGTCAAGAGAGGCATGCTGTAAGGGTCAATAAGAAGGCAGAAAACCTGGATCCAACCTGTAGGGGCGTAGCGTGCTGCGCCCAGCCGCAAGAAACCCAGACCAGAAAACCGTACCATGAACCCATGGATGCCCGAATTGTCACCATCGACGGACAGAAAATGCTTCTTCTTCCAGAAGAACTGCTCTTTCAGGCTGGACTGCTGGAAGAGGTGACTTTGCAGGTGACCGAGGAAGGTTTGCTGGTCCTTCCCAGAATTCAGCTTTTTGAAGATGCTTTGCAGCAGGTGTTCTCTGAGCATCATGACCTTCTGAAAAACCTGGCGGAACGATGATCCCCCTGAGCCTGGATCAGGTGTTGCACCTGCATGACCTCAACATCAAGCACTTTGGGGGTTCTTCCGGTGTGCGGGATCAGGGGCTGCTGGAGTCTGCACTGGCCCAGCCTTTCCTGAGCGCTTTTGGAGAGGAGCGGTATGTGGGCCTGTTCCAGAAAGCTGCGGCTTACTGGTATTTTCTGGCCCGCAACCATCCGTTCATTGATGGCAACAAACGCACCGCCCTGACCACCGCCCTGGTGTTCCTGCAGATGCACGGAATCAAAATCCAGACCAGCAAAACCCTGGAGGACACCGCTGTTGAGGTGGCCACTGGAGCGCATTCCATGGAGGCGATGGCAAGCCTGCTTGAGGTGTGGCAGAAATAAGATGGTTTTGCCCTCGGCCCTCAGCCCTCGGCCCTCAGCCCTCGGCCTCCGGCATAAACCCGCTCCTCCAGCTTCCGTTTCACCTCTGGCCATTCGGAATCCAGAATCGAGTACATCACGCTGTGGCGGTAACTGCCGTCTGACATGATGATGTGGTTGCGCAAAATGCCTTCTTTCTGTGCGCCCAGTTTCTCGATGGCCCGCTGGCTCTGGGTGTTCAGGTGGTGGGTCTTCAGGCTCACCCGGATGGCCTGCAGGCTTTCAAAGGCGTGTCTCAGCATCAGGTATTTGGCTTCCGGGTTGACCAGGGTGCCCTGCTGGTCTTTTCTGATCCAGGTGCCTCCGATTTCCAGGCCCCTGTGCGCGGGTTCGATGGTCAGGTAAGAGGTGTTGCCCACCACTTCTCCGCTGTCTTTGCGGCAGGTGGCAAAGACCACCCGTTGTTGCAACAGTTGCTGGTATGAGGTCACAAAGTCTTCAAAAGAGATGTTGCCCTCACCATTCAGGCCCCGCACCGAAAACCACTTCAAGAGGCCAGGGGAGAGGGTTTGGTACAGCGCGGGCAGGTCTTGTTCCTCCAGAGGTCTGAGGATGACGTGCGCTCCGGTCAGGGTGACGGGTTGAATCCAGGTTTGCATGGGGCCTCCGGCAGGACAGACGCTTAAACAATCCTCTGCGTGTGGTCCTGATAGGTTCTAGGATACGGGGACGGTGGTCTTCTCCAAAGAGCCACTTTTCTGGTTTTGAGGAGGACCAATGTTGCCCCCCAGTGTGCTTGCCCACCTGAACCGAACGCTGGATGTCCCCCTGCACCTGCAGGTCTATGAGGGACTTCGGGAAGCCATTCTGGAAGGCACCCTGAAGCCCTCGCACCGCCTGCCTTCCACCCGTGCGATGTCCCAGCATCTGGGGGTGTCCCGAAACACCGTGTTGCTGGCTTTTGAACAACTCCTGCTGGAAGGCTATCTGGAAAGCCGGGTGGGAGACGGCACCTACGTGACCCACACCCTGCCAGACACCTCCATCCAGAAGCCTGAAGTGCGCCTTGAGCAGCAGGGCATCCAGCCGCAACTTTCCAGACGGGCACAGAAACTGCTGCAGGTGCAGGTCACGCAGTACCTCAGCCAGCCAGAATACCGGGCGTTTCGTTCGGGGATGCCTGCCCTGAAAGATTTCCCCTTCGAGGAGTGGCGCAGGTTGCATGCCAGACACTGGAAAAACCCGCCCTTGCAGCTTCTGGCTTACGGGGATCCCAGAGGCTATCTGCCTTTGAGGGAAGCCATCAGCGAATACCTCAATGCCTCCAGAGGGGTACGCTGCACGCCCGACCAGGTTTTGATCACTTCGGGTTCGCAGCAAGGGCTGGAACTGGCTTCCCGCCTCCTGCTGGACGAGGGAGACAGTTTGTGGATGGAAGACCCCGGATACCTGGGGGCCAGGGCCGCTTTCCAGTCCTCTGGATTGCAGGTCTGTCCCATTCCCCTCGATCAGGAGGGGATGCAGGTGCAGTACGGTGAAATGCACCATCCACAGGCCCGCATGGCTTATGTGACCCCTTCGCACCAGTATCCTCTGGGGATCACCCTCAGCCTGACCCGCCGTCTGGAACTGCTGAAGTGGGCCAGAAACAGCGGGGCATGGATTCTGGAAGACGATTACAACAGCGAATACCGTTATGAGGGACGGCCCTTGAATGCTTTGCAGGGACTGGACCAGGATGGGCGGGTGATTTACGTGGGCACCTTCTCCAAGGTGCTCCTTCCTGCGGTGCGCATGGGGTACCTGGTGCTGCCCGAACACCTGATTGATCTGTTCATCCATGCCAGGTCTCTGGTGGACCGCATGCCTCCGGGGGTGTCCCAGGCGGTGCTGGCGGAATTCATGCAGAACGGGGGCTTTGAGCGGCACATCCGCCGCATGCGTTCTCTGTATGCAGACAGACAGGCTTTCTTTTTGCAACTGGCCCAGCAGCATTTCCCGGACTGGTTGCCCTTCCAGCCTTCTCCTGCAGGCATGCATCTGGTGTCCCATCTGGGGGAAGGTTTTTCAGACCGGACGCTGGTGGAGGAGGCCCGCAAGGCCGGTGTGACGGTGCGTGCCCTTTCCCCTTCTTACCTGCAGGATGCAAAACAGGGATTGCTGTTCGGATACGCTGGATTTCCCGAGGATGAGTCCATTCTGGCGGCAAGGGATCTGGGGCGGGCTTTTCGGGTGCAGAAATGAGCATGTGCGAACAGACGGTTTTGGGACAGGTCAGCTTTTAAGATGTCAGCATGACCCTTTCTTCAGATCTTCCACGCTGGGACATCGAGAGCATTTTCCCAGATTTTGCTGCCTGGGATGAAGAACTTCAGTCTGTGGTGGGTGAGATCCAGACCCTATCGGCTTTTCGTGGGACCCTGACCCGTGACCCGGAGCACTGCTTTCAATTCTTGCAGGCGTGGCAGGAGCTTTCCCTGAGGGTGCACCGTCTGGGCATCTACACCACCATGAAAGTCAGCACGGACACCACCGATCAGGAGGCCAGACGCAAGCAGGGGGAAAGCCAGTCCCTTTCTGCGGCTTTCCAGAGTGAACTGGCCTTTGTGGAGCCAGAACTGCTGACCCTGCCAGAAGAACACGCCCGCAAATGGTTTGAGCACCATGCAAGTCTGAAGGTCTACCAGGCTTTTTTCGAGAAACTCTGGGCACAGCAACAAAGCATGCGCTCCACGGAAATTGAAGCTTTGCTGGGAGCAGTCTCAGAGGCTTTTCAGGGGGCCAAAAGCATCCACCCCACCCTGGTGAACGAACTGGATTTTGGCAGCATTGCCACCCCTCAGGGCGAGGTGAAACTGACCCACACCTCCCTGCAATCTCTGCTGGCCCATCCAGACCGTGCAGTGCGCAAAGCCGCCTGGGAGCAGTATGCCCGCAAGCATCTGGAAGTGCAGCAAACCCTGGCCACAGCCGTGAGCACCGGGGTGCGCCAGAACGTGTTTCTGGCCCGCAGCAGGAGGTTTAAAAGCAGCCTGGCTGCCGCCCTGTATCCCAACCGCATCCCGGAGCAGGTCTACCACAACTTCATGCAGGTTTTTGAACAGAACCAGCAGATCTGGCACCGCTGCTGGCAGATCCGCAAGAAAGCCCTGAACCTCCCGGATTTTGCCGAGTACGACATCAAAGCCCCCCTGACCCAGAGCCCTCCTGTGGTGTCTTACGAACAGGCCGTGGATTTCATCACGGAAGGCATGCGACCGCTGGGAGAGGCTTACGTGCAGACCATGCGTTCTGGATTGCTGGAGGACCGCTGGGTGGATCACGCACTCACGCCCCACCGCAGGCAGGGGGCGTTCAGCATCGGGAACAGCCTGACCAGACCTTTTATTTTCATGTCCTTTCAGCCGAGCCTGTTCGGAATGTCCACCCTGGCCCACGAGGTCGGGCACAGCATGCACAGGCACCTCAGCAACCAGATCCAGCCCATTGTGTACGAGAAATACACCCTGTTTGCTGCAGAGGTGGCCAGCAACTTCAACCAGGCCCTCACCCGTGCACACTTGCTGAACACCGTGCAGGATCGGGATTTCAGGATCGCGGTTCTGGAGGAGGCTTTCTCCAACTTCCACCGCTACTTTCTGATCATGCCGGTGCTGTCCCGCTTTGAACTGACTTTGCACCAGCAGGCCGAGCAGGGCAAAACCCTGGGAGCAGCCCAGATGAACCGCCTGATGACCGAACTGCTCTCCGGGGTGTACGGATCAGAAGTGCAAATGGATGAAAACCTGAACGGGATCCTGTGGTCCCAGTTTTCCACGCACCTGTATTCCAATTTTTACACCTGGCAGTACGGAACAGGAATTGCAGCCGCCAATGCCCTGGCCGCCAGGGTGCTTTCTGGAGAGGCAGGTGCTGTAGACAGCTACCTGGAATTCCTCTCTCTGGGTGGAAAATTGCCCCCACTGGAAGCCCTGAAAGTGGCAGGGGTGGACATGTCCACGCCAGCCCCCATTGAGGCAGGTTTCCGAACCCTGGAAGGTTTGCTGGACCAGCTGGAAAGGCTACTGTAAGGCAAATCCACAAAAGACAACCCCGAGTTCTGGCTCGGGGTTTTTGCCCGGGGGAAGGCGTGCATTTTGAGGTGTGGATGGAGCGGTTCAGGGGTACAGGGATTTGATTCCTGCGATGTCTCCGCTGCTGAGGGTCTTGGCGGCCCCCAGACGGCTCAGTGGAATGCTGCTGTTTTTGGGCACAATGGTGGCCTGACCGTTGATGCTGAAGGCTTTGGCCGGGTAGTGCATGATCGAATCGAAGTCGTAAGCACCCACAGCGCGGCTGTTGCTCTCGATCTGGAAGTTGTGTTCGGTGCCACTCTGGATGTTGGCCCACACGATGGTGACGTACTGGTCACGGTCCTTGCGGCTCTGCTCGTGCCAGAGTCCCAGGGCATGCCCGAACTCGTGGATGGCTCCGGCCACCCCGCATCCACCCGTGGAGAGGGAGAGGGCCTGTGCGCCCCCGATGCGACCCACGTAAGAGTAGCAACCATTGTCCACAATCACCCGCACATAGTTTTTCTCACTGGCACGGGGCACAATGCGGACTTTGGTGTAGGCATTGTAGGTGTTGATGGCGCTCTGCACGTGGCTTCTGACCGTGGAGGACACATTCGAGGCAAATGTGTAGGGAATGCGGGCACTGGGCCACAGTCCGCCAGTGTTGGCAATGACCGTGGAGTTCTTCTGAATGTCACTGTTGGAGAGTTCTGCCAGCAGAATGTCTCCCTCAAAGAGCACCTTGTTGCCGTGCAGTTCTGCCGTCACGGTCCGGTCAAACTGCCCCAGTTTGACCTGCACGGTGCCATCTGGTTTTCCCTGGTTCTGGAAAAGGGCAGTTTCAGACAGGGCTTGTTCCTGGGTTTCCGGGGTGGCGGGGGTCTTGCTGCAGGCTTGCAGCAGAACAGCCGTCAGACCAAGGCAAAGTACACCGACAGTGCGTTTCATGTGTCCTCCAGATTGTGCAAAAGTGAACCGACTATAAGTTGCTGCAACCCTCAGTGTCAAGGAGGGGGAATGCCCAATGGACCTTCCGGGCATTCCCCGATATACTCGGAAAATGCTTGACAATTCAGGATTTCGGGTCTCACTGCATGCTTCTGCCCATGGGCTGCGCAGAAGCATGCTGCTGGGCGCTTTGCTGCTGGCTTCTGGGCTGCTTGCTTCTGCACAGGGGCACGGCATCAACAATCCTGAACTGTTTGACAGTGTGCTCCACTACCACACTGAAGAAGTGACCCTGCCGCACCAGTTGCAGGTCCAACCTGCAGCCTCCCTGCGCTTTCTGAACGGAGAAGACGCCAACCACGTGATTTACGACGTGTGGGGAGGCAGTGCCGACCCCAGCATTCTGGGGATGCTGCTGCCCAGAAACCTCAGCCCGGTGTCTGAAGGTGGATGGGGACTCAGCCTGCAACACCTGGACACCGGTTACGTGGATGCCCGCCGCTGGAAGAACGTGCAGGCCCAGGATGTGCTAAAAAAACTGCAGGACACTTCATCCCAGGTGCAGGTCCTGGGCTGGGCCATGCCCCCCACCTTTGATCCCAGAACGGGCCTGTTGATTTACGCCGCCGAGGTGAAATTGCCCGGTGCAGAAAGCACAGCGGTGTTCCCCAGGGTGCTCTTGCTGGGCCGGGAAGGTCTGGTCCTGATGAAAGGCATCATCGAGAAAAAACACTGGGAAGGCCTGAAAAAAGAGCTGCAGAATCTGGGCCACTCTGTGCAATTTACCGCAGGCCACCGTTACACCGATGTGCAGGCTGGAGACCGCCTGTATGACTACGGCATGTCTGCCCTGATCACCGAACAGCCCATTCAGGACCCGGAAAAAGCGCCCTTCCGCTTCCCCTGGATGGTTCTGCTGATGGGCATGGGTTTGATGGTGGTTTTGCTGGGAAAAAGGGTGCGTTCCAGAAACCTGACCCTGCAGGCAGAGTAAGTTATTCCTCTTTGGGAGCGCGGGCTTTGATGTTCAGGACCATGTGAATCATGCCGCCAGTGAACAGGGCAAGCAACCCCAGAAACAAAAAACCGAGCCATAAATTCATGGATTCATTTTAAAAAACCGCTGTGGGAAAAGCCACAGCGGTTCAGCAAGTTGTCTTCACTTCAGGGATTTCAGGTAGGCCAGCAGGTCGGCATATTCCTGATCCGACAAATTGAACTTCATCATGGGTGGGCCCAGTTTGCGTTTGTCCGGGGTGACGTTCTCTTTGAGGGTCTTCTTGAAGCCTGCAAACGTCCACTTCTTCAGTTTACCAGCCAGTTTGGGACCCACGCCCCCGAGTGCCCCTTCGCCGTGGCATCCCGAGCAGGTGGCCTCAAAAAAAGTTTTCCCCTTGGCGGCGTTGCCCTTGGGGGTGGCGGCAAAAGCCAGTGGAATCAAAAGTGAACTTGCCAGCAGAACCATTTTTTTCATGCACTTTCCTCCTGTTTACAGTGTGCAACTTTCAGTGTGAACAAATCGTCAAAACCTGTTTGACCCTCACTCCAGAGATGTGAGTTCCAGAATGCGCTCTGCTTCAATGGCGTGCAGCTCCTCAATGAGTTGACCGTCCAGCACTGTCACCCCCTGGTCTGCGTCCTTGTTCTGCCATGCAGCAATGACTTTTCTGGCCCACTCGATTTCTTCAGGGCTGGGAGAGAAGATGCGGTTGGTCATCTCGATCTGCAGAGGGTGAATCAGGGTCTTGCCATCGAACCCCAGCGCTTTGCCCTGAAGACAGACTTCTTTCAGGGTTTCCATGTTCCTGAAATCCAGATGCACCCCATCAAGCGCATATTTGCCATACGCTCTGGCATGCAGCACCACCTGAGAGAGGGCATAAAGCAGGTTGTCCCTTGAAGGCATGGGTCGGGCCTGCAGGGTTTTCACCAGATCGGTGGTGCCCATCACCAGGGCTTCCACATCTCCGTGCTCTGCAATTTCACGGCTGTTCACCACCCCCAGAGGGGTTTCAATCATGGCCCAGAGGGGAAGGCCCACTTCTGGCAAATCTGCGGTGCTTTCCACCTTGGGCAGCACCAGCAGCTCTGGCTTGATGTCCTCCATCAGGGCCAGGTCTGCTTCCCCCCAGACGGTGTGGATGGGATTGATGCGCACCGCGACCTCCATGGGAAAACCCTCCCGGATGGCACTGGCGGCCTGATTGCGGGCCAGGGCTTTCTGCTCGGGAGATACGGCATCTTCGAGGTCCAGAATCACCACATCTGCCTGCAAGGTGCGGGCTTTCTCGATGGCTCTGGTGTTGCTGGCAGGCAGGAAAAGGGCGCTGCGGCGGCGTTTGTAAATGGGCATGGTTTATTTTAAAGTTTTCAGTTCACAGTTTTCAGTTCACAGTTTTCCAGAACGAGGGGTTCAGGCCATATTCGGAGGGGCTGTATGCAGCAGACAAAAAGCTTTGCTGAAGCCTCTGCAGAAAGTTGCAAGAGGTCTTTTGGCAATAATGTTTTGAGGTTTTTTCAGGATGCCTGGAGGCAAAAGCATGCCAACATTTGATTTCTTTTATGACCCTGTTCCTTTCCAGTACCGGGTTGATCCCATGACGGGTCTCACCACCCACCGGGTCTGGATGAAACGCACGGATCAGCTCGGAAGGCTGGTTGCTTATGTGGACATTGACCAGCTCAAAACAGTAAATGACTTCCACAGCCTTCATGCTGGTGATGCAGTGGTCAGGGGGCTGGCAAACCGTCTGGATGTCTACAGGCGTCAGCATGAACACCTTTACCGTCTGGGTGGAGATGAATTTTTGCTGGTCCATTCCAGAAATCTGCCTGTTGAAGCTGCAAGAGCAAGAAGCAAAGCACTTCGGCAACTCTGGCTGGAGCCCTTTGCTTTTGAAGGCACAGGCATTCAGATCACGGCAGGGATTGTGGTGACCATTGTGGATGACCTCAATCTGGAAACCTTTTGGGAAAAGCTCAGAGATTTGATGTTGCAGAACAAAAAACAAGGAAGGAATCAGCTGCTTTTTGCCTGATCCTTACTGCAGCATCCGCAAAGCCATCTCCACCCGTTCCAGATCCTGCTGCACCCTTGGATTGGACACATTCGCCAGATTTTGCAGGCGTTTTTTCTGTTTCTGGACGTAATCCAGCAGAAAAGGATCTTTGCGCCTCAGAAGCCAGGGGCCAAACCTGAGGGCCACCTCCAGATTGAGGCCTTGATAAACCGGATCTTCTCCTGGGGCACGCTGGAAATGCAGCACCGGGTAATGCCAGAAGCCCACGGTCAGGGTTTCCTGTTTCACGTGAAACATGTTTTGCATGGCCCAGCGTCTGAGTGGTTCTGCAGAATCGTTGGGCTGCACGATCACCTGATCTGGCACCTTCTCTGCATGGGCCTGCAGGATCTTGACCATCAGGCCTGCCCCCATGCCACAGATGCTGATGCTGTCCACCTCTCCAGCCTTCAGAGGGGTCAATCCATCTCCCAGACGGGCTTCTGCACGGTCCTGAAATTTCTGCAGGTTCCTCAGGGCCAGTTCAAAAGGCTCCCGGTTCTTCTCGATGGCGATGCCTTTTGCAATGCGGTTCTGGTCCAGCAGGTTCCCCAGCAGGTAAGCATGGTCTGCCCCGATGTCTGCATGGATGCCGTAAGGCACCCATTCCAGCACGGTTTGCAATCGGGATTCCAGGGTTTTCAGGTTCACAGCAGGCCCCTCAACACTTCTGCTCCCAGCAGTTCTTTCTTCCAGTCATCACGGGTTTCAGCGTACCCCCAGCAACCCGAAAGCACAAAAATGTACACGCTCCATTTCAGGATGCGCTCTCTGGAGAGGCCCAGCCGTTCGGCGAAAGCATCCACCCGTCTGGCCTGCACGTTCTGCAATTCTTCCGGGGAATACAGGTCGTAAAGGACAGGCCAGGGGTTGCGCAGGAAAGCCCCAATCTCATAGGCCCTTTCCCCGATGATGCCCTTGGGGTCTATGGCCAGCCAGTTTTCCCCATGCTGCAGCACATTGAAATGGTGCAGATCGCCATGCAGCACCACGGGTTCTTCTGCAGAAGCGGTGAGTTCCTGGTAAAACCCCTCTGCCAGATCCAGCATCTCTGCAGGAAAAGCTGTTCCACTGCGCGGAAATTCCACCAGCCCCTGGTGCCACTGCTCTATGCTGGGAAAAGCATGTTCTGCAGGCACCGGATGCCAGATTTTCTCCATCACCTCACACATGATGGGGACGGTCTGGGCTTCAGGCAAAGTGCTCAGCATCTGGCCCGGAAACAGCCGCTCAATCAGCAGGGCACCCTGCTCAGGATCGGCTTTCAACAATTTTACGCCACCCGAGCCGTTCCAGAGTTTTAAGGCTGCAATCTCGGTGTGCAGTTCCTCACGGGGCACCCCCAGTTTGAACACCACATCCTGCCCCTCCCACTTGGCAGGAGCCACGTAATTGAAAGACAGGTTCTCAAAAGGCGCTCCCAGGTCCAGTTCCCACTGGGCAGCAAAAAGGTTCAGCAACTCTGGCAATTTCTGCAACCAGATGTCCCCATCGTCAAAGCTGTGTCGGATGTTCTCCAGAAATTCGGGATTCACTCCTCGAATTCTACCGGACCGACCAGACGCACCACATCGGACAGGTGCAGTGTTCCACCTTCCAGGATCCGTGCAGTGATGCCCCCATGACCGCGCATGGCGTTGTAGCCACCTTTTCCAAGCACCTCTTCCATGCGGCTGCAGGGGTGACAGTCTCCCGTTCCCTCGAACAGCACATTCCCAATTCTGAAGCGGGCTTTTTTCAGGGCATGCAAATTGATGCCCCGCACCACCAGATTGCGGCGCAAAAGGGCAGGCTCAATTTCGCACTTCTCCATCAGGCGGGCCAGCACATCCAGGTGCTCCGCCTGAATCAGGGTCACCTGACGCTTGCTGGGATTTTTCCCCTTCGACTGCAGGTTCTTCAGGCCCTGCGCTCCGGTGTGGTCGCCAGCAAGACCTGCGTCGGTGAGGGCTTCCACCTCCTCCACCTCGATGAGGGGCTCGCGGTAGGCGGGCCTCAGGCCCATCCAGATGAGTTCTCCAGTGAAAGGCTGGCTGGCAAACAGGTCTTTGAGCATGATTTGATTGTAAGGGCTGGGGATGAAAAGCGTGGGATTCAGTCGTCTTCCAGGACCAGCAGAAGTCCTGCGTGATTCTGGTCCATCAGCAAAAGACCATGCTCAAAAATGCATCTGTCCGTGATGCCCATGCCCATGTATCCTCTGGGCTGCTCGAAAAGATCCAGAAACCGCTGACTGAAGCGCAGGGCTTCCTGTTCCGGCATGGAGTCGATGGTGTGTCCCACAGCCGCTCCTCCCTTCAGGCCATCAACCAGGGTTTCCAGCAGATGCTGGGTTGACACTTCGTACCCATCCCCTTCTCCCCGGTAAAGCAGATCTTCCACAGAAGCAACCCCACTCCAGTGGCAGTACACTTCATCCAGAATGTCATTTTCATTTAAGCCCCCTGCCCTCAGATGGGCAATGGACACCAGATCAATCAGGTATTCGCCGTGCATTCTTGGGTAAGTTTCGATTTCACGTTTCAATGTCAAAAATTCAGGGATTTGCAGGGTGGGAAAGGGCATGGCCTGAGTATAGGACGCTTTGGAATGTGCATATACAGGTCTACTTTTATTGCCAATCCATGCTTTTTTGATGTTTTGGTGGAGCAGAACTTGTGTTTGTTTTCAGCCCTCGGCACTTGGCCCTCGGCAGGCGAAGCCGTCGGCCTTCAAACCCCCATAGCCCGCACCCTTGAGATTCCCCCCTCAAGCCGATAGACTGTTTGGCATGTTCGAGAAGCGATATTCTTCCTTGCAAGCGCCCCAGAGGTTTGGCGTTTAAGCGAAGTGTTGCTTCCCAGATCCCCAGGCGTGCCCCGAACAGGCACGGTTTTTTTTTGAAGGAGAAAGCCATGATTCCTGCAGAGCAACAAATCGAGATCCTCAAACGCGGCGCAGTGGACCTGATCAGCGAAGAGGACCTCAAGCGCAAAATCGAAACCGGCAAACAGTTGCGCGTCAAACTCGGGGCAGACCCCACCCGTCCTGACCTGCACCTGGGTCACGCTGTGATCCTCAAGAAGATGCGGCAATTTCAGGAACTGGGCCACAAGGTGATCATGCTGATCGGGGATTTCACCGCCATGATCGGGGATCCCAGCGGCAAGAGCAAAACCCGTCCTCCTTTGACCCTGGAGGAAACACGCCAGAACGCCCACAGCTACCTGGAGCAGTGCAAACTGATCCTCAAAGACGACCCTGAAGTGCTGGAGTTGCGTTACAACAGCGAGTGGCTGGAACCCCTCAATTACGCCGATGTGATCCGTCTGGCCTCCCGTTACACGGTGGCCCGCATTCTGGAGCGCGATGATTTCACCAAGCGTTTGAACAACGGCACCCCCATCAGCCTGCACGAACTGCTGTACCCCCTGACCCAGGGGTACGACTCTGTGGCCCTGGAAGCCGATGTGGAACTGGGCGGCACCGACCAGCTGTTCAACAACCTGGTGGGCCGCACCCTGCAGGGCCAGTACGAGCAGGAACCCCAGGTGGTGCTGACCCTGCCCCTGCTGGTGGGTCTGGATGGCACAGAGAAGATGTCCAAGAGCCTGGACAACTACATCGGCCTGATTGACGCTCCAGAAGTGATGTTTGCCAAACTGATGAAGGTGCCGGACACCCTGATGGAGAACTACTTCACCCTGCTGACCGATTTGCCCCTTGATCAGATCCAGCAGATCATCTCCGGTCATCCGGTGGAAGCCCACCGCATTCTGGCCCGCAACATCTGCCAGTGGCTGCATCCTGATGCAGACATCGCCTACGCAGAGCAGCGTTACGATGAAGTTGCCAAAGGCGGCATCCCCGACGACCTGCAAACCACCACCGTGCCTGAAACGGACTTCAATGACACCGGCAAAGTGGGCATCCTGAAACTGATCGTGCTGGGCGGTCTGGCCACCAGCAACAAGGAAGCCCGCCGCTTTGTGGAACAGAAAGGCATCAAACTGAACGGTGAACTGTTCACCGACCCACAGGCCTTTCTGGACCTCTCTGAGCCCGTGGTTTTGCAGCGGGGCAAGGACAAATTTGCCAGACTGAGCAGGTGAGTTTGGCTGGAAGGTGCGGTTGAGGTTTCTGGGGGTCAGATCTCCCCGCACCTCACTGTGTTCGGTGGTCCCCCGTCAGCGTTGGGGGGTTGGTGGAAGACCAGGCTGGAAGCCATCCCAGACGCGCACCAAGTCCCCCAACGCTGACGGGGGACAGCCTTGAGCGAATGCGAAAGGCAGGGGGATCTGACCCCCAGTGCTCCCAGACGCACACCCCAGATAAACCAGGGGATCTGACCCTCAGTGCTCCCAAAAAAACACTGCAAACACCCAAAAAAATCTACCTCCAGTTCTTCAGCGTTACCCCCACCAGGCGGGTCAGGTGGCCCGTCTGGAATTCCCAGCCCACGGTGGTGTGCATCAGGCCGGAGTGTTGCATGGCTTCGGTGTAGGCTGCGCTGGTGAACCACTGGGCCAGTTTTTGCCTTGCAATGTCTTCGCCCGAAAACAGGGCAGAGGCAGGGATGTGCAAGGTCAGGCCTTCGGATTGCATCACGATGGTGATGGGGGTTTTGCGTGGCAGGGTGCGGCTGGGTCTGGCGGTCAGGAAACGCAGGTCGTTCCAGAAGGCAGAGAGGTGCTGGCTGTGGTGGGGTTTCAGCAGATTCTCGAGGACGGCTGGTGCGGGTTCCTGATGCAGGTAATGCACTTCGCTGGCGTTTTGGGTGCCCCGAAAGCCGGAGAGCACCGGCACGCAGTCTTCCAAATACAGCGGATCAGGATCGTTCCAGTCGTGCAGTTTCAGCAACTGGTGGGTGGTGGCCCTGGAGGTGCGCTGGATGCTGAGCCAGCAGTAATCCAGGCCCTCGGTGTGTTTCTTCAGTGCAGAGGGCACCTGTCTGGGATGCAGGTCCAGGGTGTAACGCACCTCCTCATTGTGGGAACTGAACGTCCATTCGATGGGACAACCGCTGGGGGTGAGGGTGCTGTGGGGGTTGAAGTCTCCCAGGCTGGGAGGGGCAAGCAGCAGTTCTGCGACGGTTTCCAGCATGACAAAACCTCCGTGGTCGGGTCAGGCCCGGTCACTGAATGGGGATGCAGGGTTGTGGGAAAAATCAGGTGGGGATGGTCAGGTCAATGGGCGTGCTGCAGTTGCACGGCGGCCCCCAGCACCACAGGTGGCAGGGTCACCATTTCGCTGTGGTGGGTGGTGGTCTGGCTTTGCAGGGCGAATTCGCTGACCTGCTGCCAGGCCGGGCTGGAGCTCAAAAGAGAGTGCATCAGCTTGATGCCCTGAACCCGGATCTGCGGCTGGGAGAGGGTGTCCAGCAGGGCTTCCAGCAGTTTGCTGTTGATGCTCCACAGGTACACCTGGGAGGCCTGGTGTTCTTCTGCCTGACGGATGGTTTGCAGCAGGGTTTTCACAAATTCCATGGCTCCGTGGGACACCACCAGCATCTGCTGTTCCAGGTTGAGTTGTTGCATTCCGCTGTTCAGGGTGCGCAGGTCTTTTTGCACTTCCGGGGTGAGCATGGGGTTTCCCAGCGGATGGCCCAGACTGGCCACAGTGATGCCCAGTTGCCCCAGAGAGAGGGTCTGGGTGTCTCCGTGGTGCTGGAAGCCCAGACGCAGGGCCATGCCCTGCACAGGTGTGCCAAAGGTGATGGAGGAGGGGGTGGCTTCGGTTTCGTCCCGACCCAGTTTGTGCATCAGGCGTTGCAGCTGGGTTTGCAGGTGCTCGATCTGGATTTGCTGTTCTCCCTGGGCACCCACACTGTCTTCCAGCAGGGCACTGAAATCCAGAAAGTGATGCCTGAGGGGACGCAGCAACTGCCCCAGTTGCTTGCGCAGTTCGGCATGGCGCAAATGCTGCTGGTCGGAATTTTTTTTCAATTTGAGGATTTCGCTGATCAGAAGGTGCCGCTGGGTTTCGGTGGGAATGCCGCCCTGGTGGGTGATGGCCTCCTGAATGGCCGGGCGCAGGTTTTTTACGGCGCGTTCCAGATGGAGGGTGTAATCCATGAAGCTGCGGGGGGTTTGCATGCAGAACTCAGGAAGGAGTTTCAGTCCAGCGGCCAGCACGTCTTTTTTGACCTGTTGCAGGATGTCCTGGTGGTTCATTTGCAGGGTGGTGAGGGCATGCAATTTGAGTTTCATCTGGTGGTGCAAATTCAGGTGCCCAGTGAGGGTGTCCAGAATCAGGTGGTGATCGGGAGCAAGCATGGGTCTCCTCCTTGTGGTGAAGTGGGGGCATCACCAGGATGAATACAGTGTGCCCATTCAGGTGTTAACAAGGCGTTAACAGCAGATCAGGAACCCTGCCAAAGCATCAATAAGGGATTTCCCTAGGGGTGGGTTCGGGAAAGACACCCTACCCTGAAGGTATGCATGTACAAACGCTGGGTGGGCTGGATGCAGGCGTCAAACCCATCAAACCCAAAAACCTGCTGCTGCTGTGTTACCTGGCCCTGGAAGGCAAGCAGGACCGCAAACACCTGCAGATGCTGTTCTGGCCCGAGGCTGCAGATCCAGCCACCAGCCTGAGGGTGGCCCTCAGTTATTTGCAAAGCCTGGAGAAAGATTTGTTCAGGTCGGTGCAGAATCAGGTGGAGTCCCGGATTGAAACCGATGCCCAGCAACTCCTTTTGGCCGTTCAGCAACAGAACCACACAGAGGTGATACAGCTTTACAGCGGAGCTTTCTTAAAAGGGCTGGATTTGCGCAACACCAGCACTGAGCTGGAAGACTGGATTTTTGAGACCCGCGAGAAACTGGCCTCTCTGGTGCAGTGGTCCATTTTGCAGGAGGCCCAGAAAATCCGCCATGCCCTGCCAGACCAGTTCAAAGTGCTGGCAGAACAGTTTTTTCAGGTGGAGGGTGCGCCTCCGCCCACCCTGGAAATGCTGCGTTTTCTGCATGCGCTGGGTCTGGAAGGGTATCTGGAGCACCGGGTGTTGAAAGAAGCTGCAGAACTGGGGGTGGACCTCACCACCTTGCAGGTGCCCCAGAAAACCAATTTGCAGACCGCCATCCGTCCGGTGCAGGTGTTTGTGGGACGGGATCAGGAGCTGGCCTTGCTGCGTGAACGCCTGCAGCAGACCCCTCCGGGCATTGTGACCGTGACCGGACTGGGTGGGGTGGGCAAAAGCACCCTGGTGCGGGCCTATTGTGCTGCAGAGCATCCCGAAGACACCCTGTGGCTCAAGGCAGACGGCCTGAAAGACGCCAGCGGTTTGCTGCACCAGCTGGGCCTCAATGTGCAGCAGGCAGATCCCTGGATGGGTTTGATGGACACCCTGAGGCACCACAGGGGTGTTGTGGTGATCGATGGTGCAGACCAGCTTTCTGGACTGGAAAACCTGCAGAACTGGCTGCGTTTTTCGGCCCTCAGAATCATTGTGACCTGCAGGCAACCCCTGCAACTTCCTGAAGAAAGCCTGCTGAAACTGGAACCTTTCAGCATTCAGGAATACCGGGGAATGGGTCTGACGGAAGTGCTGAACCATCCTGCAGTGCAGTGTTTTGAAAAACACGCCAGAAGGCACCACGCCGCTTTCAAAATCCAGTCTGAAGATGCCCAGGAGGTGGTGCAGCTCTGTGCGGCCCTGAGTGGTTTGCCTCTGGCCCTGGAAATGGCATCCAGCTGGGTGCAAATGCTCTCTTTAAAAGAAATCCGTGAAGAGGTGCAGCAGGTGGTGGACCCTGAGGGGGATCCCCAGAGCCTGAAACCCATCTTTGAGGCCAGCTGGCATTTGCTGTCAGAACAGGAAAAACAGGCCCTGACCAGCCTGAACTGTTTTCTGGGCAGTTTCACCAGAGAGGCCGCTGTGATCGTCAGTGGGGTGCAACTCAGAACTTTGCAGCAACTGGTGCGCAAATCCATGCTGCAGATGGAACCCGGACAGCGGTTTCGGGTGCCTCAGGTGCTTCGGGGATTTGTGCCAGAGCCTTCCACCGAAGTTCAGAAGAAACATCAGGCCTATTACTTGCACCTGCTGAACACCCTGGATGCCAGTTCATCTCAAGGGCTCCTCGACCATGCGAGCACCATTCCAGACCTGATGGAAGTGGTGCGTTTCAACATGTTCAACGGCTCCGCAAAGTCTTTCAGCCTCTTGAAGATTTTTGACCGTTCCACACTGTACTATCAGGGATTGCAATTTTACAATGATGTGCTGAAGGACATCAAAATTCAAGACAAACCAGATGCTTATCTTGAGTACGCATGGATGTGCTTCAGATCGGGCGAGTCCAGGGAAGCCCTTCGGGTGTGTGATGGTCTGGATGAAATATGTGATGACATCAGGATCAACATGATCAGCAGAAACATCAGGGGATCTGTTTATATGGGAATGATGATTTATGAAAAATCATATTTGCTGTTTAAGGACGCCATGCAAATGGCAATGCGGCTGAAAGAAGAGGATAGGATTTTTCTGTATGGAATTAATGCCATCATAGCCTCCAGGGAATCGCTGATGGAGGATAAAGAGGTTCTCGATATATTGTCTGGTCTAGAGTACTCTAAAAATGGGTATCATGATCTTTATCTCAAGTATGCGATAGCATACTCTGATGTAATCAGAGAAAACAATATGAAAGAGATTTATGTGATAGACAGCATCATCGAAAAATCCCGGGAGAATCAATTTGGTGATCTTGAATTGTACTCCATCTACTGCAAAATGTTCACTTTGTTTCTGGATGGAAAAGCCGTATTGAATAATCTTGAGGCAGACATTGAAAGAGGCATCAGTCTTGCTCTGTTTCAGGGAAACTCAACCATGCTCAATGGGATTCTTCTGTTCAAGCTGGCAAAGTCCTCACCTGTTCACGTTCAGGATGTGAACGAAGTTTTGAACAAGATATACAAAACAGAGGACAACTACAATGCCATCCTCTGTGCGATCTTCTTGCTGGGGCATGCTGGTTTTGATGAAGAGCAGAAGAAAACGCTGATCACACGGCTTTTGGAGTGGCGCTGTGTCAGCCCTCTCTCCAGAAGGCTTCTGGAGCTGAACCTCTCCAGATCGTTGTGTGACCTTGCAGAACAGGATCAGGTGCAAGAAGTTTATGTGCTGGTCAACAAAGTGCTGGACTGGTTGATCTTCAAGGACCGCCTAGCAGTCCAGGAGGTGGATTTCCAACATCATCATCGTCCAGAGGAACCAGAGGCTCCACATCTGCCGGAACCACATCCCAGATCCCCGGAACAATCCCTTTGACCTCTCCGGCCCGGTCCTCGGTGAAAATGTACAGCCACCAGCCGTTGTATTCCACCTGCTTGTACCCATATTTGCCATCGTTGCGCTCAAATTCAGAGATGGTTCCTGGCACCGTGGCTCCCCCATAAGCTGGAGCAGGCAGGGGGACATACTGGAAAATCAGGGGTTGCAGACGGTCTGGCCACTCATCTCCCCAGGTGACATTGGCCTCAGTGATTTCCCCAAGGCTGTTTTTCTGCAAATAGAGCGGCAGAAAACGGTAAAGGGTGTAGCCTTCGGAGGTGACCAGATACCCACTGCCCGAAGTGGTCAGCCGAATGCCCGGTGTGGGGTCCAGATTTTCGCGTGAACGTTTGCCCATGACATCACCTGTGGTCCTGACGTTTGAGAATGTTTGATGGAGGTGCCTGTTGGAGCATGCTTGAAACGGCACCCAGAGATGAAAAGCGGACAATTACCACTTTCAGGGAAAGCCGCAGAGAAACCTACTGGGGATTTCCCTCATGGCAAAAAAGATCCAGACCAAATAAAATGCAAAATTCTCTTGCTGCCAACAATGGAAAACCGTCAAAATGCCCATCAAATGCAGGTGTTTGCTTTTGACGTTTCTTTCACACCCCAAATTGCACACTGTTTCTCAAGAGGTCAGGGTATGTCCGAGGCGAACCGCAGCATCTTCCAACACTTTCTGGACGAGGTGGTGGAACGCGGAAACCTGAGCGTCATTGAAGACGTGGTCAGTCCGCAGTTTCTCAACCACGACCCGAGGCTCCCCCACCTTCCTCCAGATTTGGAAGGAGAGAAACGCTTTTTTGCAGAGCTGCATGCCTCTTTTGAAAACCTGGAAGTGCAGGTGCAGGAATTCCGGGCTTTTCAGGATGTGGTGGTGTGCAGAAGCAGCTGGTCTGGAGTGCATGTCGGAGGTTTCGCTGGCCTCCCACACACCCGGCGCAGGGTTTCTCTTGAGGTGGTGGATGTCCTCAGGTTCCGGGAAGGCTTTTTGACGGAACGCTGGGGTTTATTGGACTACTGGCATCTCTTAAACCAGTTGAAGGGTGAACACACATGAAAAAACTTTTGATCCTGGCCGCAACCCTGGGCAGCATGGCCCTCGCCTCCGACATGATGGGACGCATGACCGTGATGACCATTCCCCTGATGGGCATGGGCATGCAGATGGGCAGTGCCGTGGTGGTGGCCTGGCCCAGTGGTGAGCACGAAGTCTTTGTGCACCTTGAGGGCCTGACTCCCGGCTCTGGCATGTACGCCAACCACATCCACTTCAATGCCACCAATGACGCCATGTGTTCCATGCAGAACGGCGACAAGATCATTGGCCTCAACAACCTGATGGCCGATGACAGGGGCATGGCCACCTCTTACACCAAACTGCCCGCCACCGTGAAATTCACCATGACCCCCATGTACCTGAACATCCACTCCAACAACCCGGATGCTGTGGGTCCCAGCATCATCTGCGGCGATTTCTAACCCCACCTCGCTTAAACCCCACCCCTCCCCTGCGTGTCAGGGGAGGATTCTGGAGGAGGAGAACATGAAAAAACACCTGTTGTGTGCAGCATTGATGCTGGGCATCGGGATCTCTGGTGTGGGTCTGGCCCAGGACGACTCTGGCAGCATGCCTGGCTTGGACATGGGCCAGGGACCGATGTTCACGGAAGAGCAGCAAGCCGCCATGGCTGAGACTGCAAAGCGCTGGGGGCTGCCCGAAGGCACCGTCAAAGTCTCTGACTGCGTGCCCACCATGGGCGAACACTGGGCCAGACTGCAGGATTTGCCGCTGGGTCCCATTTATGGCATCAAAGATGACAGACTGGTTTTTGTGGAACTGATGCCCTCCCAGGAGATGTTTGCGAAAGGCATGTCCTGGGTGGACGCCTTGAAGACCCCCAAATGGTTTTTAAAAATCGACCATGTGGACATCGAATTCCAGCCGCAGGGCCATGAAGGTTATCCCATTCCGCACTATGACATCCATGCTTACTTTGTGCCGCACGCAGAACACCTCGGGTACTGCCTGCCTCCCATGCCCTGAAGGAGCAATTCATGACCCAGACCAGCAAGACCCAGAGCACCAACACCTACCATTTTGTGACCCACTGGAGGGTCAAAAGCAGCTGTCAGGAAATCAGCGAAGTTCTGGCAGATGCTGAGGGGCTGGCCCGCTGGTGGCCCAGCGTGTATTTGCAAGTGAAGGTGTTGAAAGAAGGGGCCCAGAATGGGGTGGGCAAAGAAGTGGAGCTCTACACCAAAGGGTGGTTGCCCTACACCCTGCGCTGGTCTTTTGTGGTCACCGAGGTCAATGTGCCGTATGGTTTTGCCCTGAAAGCCCAGGGGGATTTTGTGGGAAGAGGGATCTGGACCTTCAAGCAGGATGGGGACTGCGTGAACATCACCTACGACTGGTCCATCGTGGCCGAGAAACCTTTGCTGAAGTACCTCTCATTCCTGATGAAACCCATTTTTCGCTGGAACCATGGGTGGGCCATGCAGAAAGGTTTTGAGAGCCTGGAACTGGAGTTGAGGCGCAGGAAGGCCCGCACCCCCGAGGAGGCCAGAGGCATTCCCGCGCCACCCCGTTCCACTTTTGTGCGCTGACTCTACGGGCTGAAGCTACTGGGGGTAGGTCTCCTGGGCAGGGTTCCGGTAGGTTCCCTGTTCCAGCCAGTGGGTCATGCGCCGGGTGGTCTTGTTCAGGAACTCTGGAATGTACTTGCGCACCTCCGGGTTGAGGTTGACCAGCACATCGTTGGCCAGCAGCAACCCACGTCCTGCCATCAGGACCTCAATGTCGCTGTCCTGAAATGTCCAGGGCAGCACCTCGGCGTAACCCTGCTGAAAGGCTTCCTGGTAAGCGTCCCGTTCTTTGAAGCCATTCAGGTAGTAGATGGCATTGGCCACATCCTGCACCGGATGGCCCAGGGCGCAATCGTCAAAATCGAAGACCTGCAGATCGCCACGCCAGACTTTCAGGTTGTGGCTGTGCAGGTCGGTGTGGATGGGGAAAGGCTGGTTTTCTTGCTGGTAAATGCGGTCCAGGGTGCCCTGGGCGAGGTCTGCAGCGTTCTGAAACAGGTCTTGCTGCTCAGCAGAGAGGTGGGCGGCTCCCACTTCTCCGAAGAGCACAATCTGATCGCCCAGGTAGATGCTGGTGGTGGTGGGCAAAGCGCAGCCTGCAGGCAAAGTCCAGCCAGAGGCATGCTGGTGGAGTTTTGCGGTCACCTGGCCCAGCTGGTGCACCAGGGAGACCCCATTTCTGGAGAGTCTGTCTCCCAGCAAAGGACCGGGAATCCACTCAAAAAGTGCAGAGGGCAAAGGGTCTGCAAATCCGGGAACCTCAAGCATCTGCAGGATGGGGCCTGCTGAAGTGCGAATGGGCTTCACCACGGGAATGTCGGTGTCTGCAGCCAGGGCCTCCAGCCAGGCCATTTCAGCCTGCACGTTTTCGGTGGTGCGACGGCTGTTGACGTTGATGCGCAGGGCGTATTTGTGGCCTGCCGTGTCGTCCACCCGGAAGGTGGTGTTGAAGCCGTGGTTGAGTGTTGAGAGCTTTTTGACTTCAAAGGGGTAAGCCCCCAGCGCTTCAAAGGCCACCTTTCTGAGCCGGTGAATCTGGGCCTTGCCGCTGAGCTGCGAGAATTCGGTCATGGGATCCTTTCGGGGGTTGCAGTGGTTTCAGTTGCTGAATACTGCATAACGTGCTATAATTTTTTCATCAGTCGCCAATCACGGCGATTTTTTCATTTTGGATCTTTGTTCAGCCTTTCAATTGCAACACCAGAGACCGGTACCAGCCCTGCTTCATGCCGGGCAACTGTACCATTTCTCGGGCAAGCTGCAGTTTTTCTTCCCGGCTGCGGCCCACCTCGTACAATTTTCGGGAAAAATGCAGGGCCTGCAGGTGCCAGAATTCCCTGGGAGGAAGCTGCATCTGCTCCTCGGCCCAGAAGGCAGGGGGGTTCCAGCGGGCCACCTTGTGCTGCTGGTCTCCCAGGTAAAACCAGAAACGGTAAGGCACCGAGATGTTTTTCACCTCCGGGATGGGGGCATCCTGCCACTTCACTTTTTGCTGCCAGCGCCAGGTGTTGGGGCTGGTTTTCAGGCTTTCCACAATGCCCACAAAACGGATGTTCTGGCTGAGCAGGCGGGCAGGAATGCCATCTCTGGCCGCCCAGTGCAGCAGCAGGCGGTACAGGCTCAGAAAAGTGGAACCGCCACACACCAGATCCACAAAAGCCACCCCATGGGGACGGGCCAGAATTTGCGCTGGCATCAGGTTCAGCGCCTGAAATTGCTGTTCGATGGCCTTCAGGGCTGCAGGGGTTTCCTTCTGAATGCTGTCCACCGTCCAGCCTCCGATGGAGAGGTTCAGCATCTGCAGGCGGTCCTTCCATGAGGTGTTGTGCAGGGCACCCTGCAGGTGATCGTAGAGGCTTTCTGGAGAGCGTCCCACAAACACCAGATCCGCATTGTCACTGGAAGACAGCACTTTTGCAGCGCACAACCTCAGGTCGGACAGAAATTCTGGATAAGCGGGCTCGCCTTGCTGGGGCAAATTGCCCAGCTGCTCGGTTTTCTGCAGGTTCCAGCGGAAAGGTTGTTGTGCAGGCAGGGTGCTCATGGGATGCTCTCAGGGTAAGAAAAGCACAGCAAGCACACATGCCTGAACTGGCCTATCCAGACCCCTGAGCCAAACCACTTAGCCCGGTCACTTGCCCTGTTCTGTCATGCAGGCCTGACAATCCCATGACCCTTTCCTGAAACAATGCAGACACAGGAAAAGGCGTCCAGCAAGCCAGAGATTCGAGTTTTCTTCGGGTTTTTCAGGAGGATGTCATGGACACAATGCTGTTTCTGTTGATTTTTGGTGCAGTGGCTCTGGTTGTGGGTCTGGTGGTCTGGCTGTCTCCTCAGCGTCTGCGTCAGCAACTGGGAGGAAGTGCAGATGGAGGGTTTTCTGCAGATTTCAGTGCCTGGGGCGATTCGAGCAGCGATTGTTCCAGCAGCGATGGGGGCGGTTGCGACGGCGGTGGGGGTGGCGAATGAAACCTTGCCCTGGTTTGAGTTGCTGCATATTGCATAACCTGCTATAATGTTTTACATCAGTCGCCGTTAAGGCGAATTTTTTGTTTTGGACACAGAGGCGATTTATGAATCTTGAAAATTACAGACTGGCAGATTTTTTCAGCATCATGCCCTGGTGGCAATGGGTCCTGTGGCTTGTGGGAGCGGTGGTGGTCTGCTGGGCCGCTGGAGCTTTTTGGATGAAGCTTCACGGTTTCATGGAAGACCAGAACCGCAGGTGATTTGAGCCTGCAAAAGAACATCCCCCTCTCTGAAACCTCAAGAAAGGGGGATGTTTTGAATGGATGCTGTGGTTTGAAGTTCACTCAAAGGTGTTGCACTGGTTGGCATCACCGGTTTTGGCACCCACACTGAACCAGTGGTCCCGCTGGGCACTGCTTCCGTGGGTGAAGGTTTCAGGGTTGGCGTATCCACGGGACTGCTCTTGGAGGCGGTCATCTCCAACAGACTGGGCAGCGGTGCGACCCTGGTTCAGTTCACTGGAGGTGACGATGGGATCTTTCATGGTGGCAAGGTAATTGCCCCATACACCTGCAAAGCAATCGGCTTGCAATTCCAGTTTCACAGAAGCAGAATTGGCCCCCTGACGGTCACCGCTGGCTTGCACCTGATCCATGATGCCCAGCTCATCCTGCACGTGGTGACCCACCTCGTGGGCAATCACGTAAGCTGCTGCAAAGTCTCCTTTGGCTCCAAAACGGGTGGCCAGATCATTGAAGAAAGAGGGATCAATGTAAATCTTCTGGTCGTTGGGGCAATAAAAAGGCCCGGAAGCAGAGGTGGCATTGCCGCAGCCTGTGGAGGTGCCTCCAGAGAACAAAGCCAGGGTGGGTTCATGGTAGGTGCGCCCGGATTTCTGGAACACCTTGCCCCAGTATTCGTTGGTGCCACTGATGATGGCCTGGCCGAATTGAAAGGCCTCATCGTTCTGGGGTTTGGATTGCTGCTGGTTTGAATTTCCATTGATCTGGTTGAGGACATCTCCTGGATTGCCACCGAACAGCAGGCTGATGATCAGCAAGATCAAACCTGCTCCACCCCCGATGGCCAGTCCACCACCGGGAATGCCCCGGCGGTCCTCAACATTTCCGCTTTTTCCTAATCTTTTCCAGTCCATGGGGTCAATATAAAAAGATCCTGTTTGCGGTCTGGTAACAAACATTGAAATGTTGTTTTTGCCTAAACTTTCGTTCAAGGATTGCTCTAGAAAAAAAGGGTTTGCTTGAGGGCTGTGAGCTGCAACTGAACCCTTCCTGCAAAAACAAAAAAGAGGCCCTGAGGCCTCTTGAACTTGATATGTTGCTCAGGTGTGGGCTGCTCAGTCGTCTGCAGCCACCAGGTTGCTGCGCACTTCGCGGGCCTGAATCATCCTTACGGCACCCATGAAGATGAACATGCTGACCACGCTGAACCCGAACAGCCAGATGAAGGCACTGGGAGCGTAGGTTTTGGCGGTGGTGGCGAACAAGAGGGGCAGGAAGAATCCGCCCAGACCGCCCAGCAGACCCACCAGACCGCCCACCACGCCCATGTCTGCGCCGTACCAGTTGGCGATCAGTTTGTAGGTGGAGGCTTTGCCCACACCCATGCCCACACCCAGCAGCAGGGTGGCGGCCAGGAAAGCGGGAAGGGGCATGGATGCGGTGTTCATGCTGAGGATCAGGGTGGCGACCACGCAGACCACGAAGGAGTAAAGGGTCACGATGCGGGGACCGAATCTGTCGCTCAGGTAACCGCCCAGAGGACGCAGCAGGCTGGCAGGGAAGATGAACAGGGCAGTCAGCAGACCGGCCACTTTCAGGTCCATGTGGTACACGGTTTTGTAGTACTTGGGGAGCCAGCTGGACAGGGCCACGTAAGCACCGAAGAAGATCACGTAGTACAGACCGAAACGCCAGACCTGGATGTGCTTGAGGGGAGAGAGCCACTGGGAGATGGTTTTTGGGGTGGTGTTCTTGCGGTCTTCGGGAGCGTAGAAGTGGATGAAAGCAGCCACCACCAGCAGGATCACGGCGTACAGCAGGGGCACGAAGCGCCACCCGCCGGGGATCAGTGCGCCCGTGGCGGGAATCAGGGTGATCAGGGTGGGGGCAAGCAGTTTGGTGATGCTGGCTCCCACGTTCCCTGCACCGAAGGTCCCGAGGGCCAGACCCTGGCGCTCTCTGGGCACCCAGAAGGAAATCCAGCTGTTGCCAATGGCGAAGGACACCCCGGCCAGACCCACGAAGAAAGCCAGGGTCAGGATGGCGTTGTAGCTGCCAGCGAAGGGCAGGATGAACAGCGGGATGCTGGTCAGCAAAGTCAGGATGGTGAAGACATTCTTGCCGCCAAATTTGTCGGCAAGAATGCCCACAGGCAGACGCAGCAGGGAGCCGGTCAACACAGGCACAGCGGTCAGAAGTGCGAACTGGGCGTCTGAAAGGTTCAGCTCTTTCTGCAGGGGAATTCCAATGATGGCGAACATCACCCACACAGCGAACAGGATGGTGAATCCTGACGTGGAGGCGATCACAACTTTGTTGGCGGCGTTGTCTTGCATCTTTGACTCCTTAAGGGCACTGGGAATTTGGGACAGGGGGTGTTTTTCTTGCTGAGGGCCCAGAGCCGAGGGCCGAGGGCAAACCTGTGATGCTGTAGCGATTGCTTTGAACTGCTGATCAAGAATGTTGCTTTACTGTTCTTGATTTTTGAAAGGGCTTGTTTCACATTGCTCTCGGCCCTCGGCTCTGGGCTCTCGGCTCTCGGCCTTCAGGCGGGATGGGCCAGCACCACACTCAAGAGCGAGAGCAGGTGGCTTTTGATCTTCAGGTAGGTGGGGTTGTCGATCAGTTCGGCTTTGTGGCGGGGGCGGGGGAGGGGGACTTCGATGATTTCGTGGATGTGGGCTCTGGGTCCGTTGCTCATCACCACGATGCGGTCCGCGAGGTAGATGGCCTCGTCGATGTCGTGGGTGACCATCACCACGTTTTTTTGCGTGCCATCGGTGTTTTCCAGGGACCACATTTTCAGCAGTTCCTCGTGCAGGTTGCTCTTGGTGATGGCGTCCAGCGCCCCGAAAGGCTCGTCGAGCAGCAGCACCGAGGGGTGAATGGCAAATGCTCTGGCAATGGCAACGCGCTGTTTCATGCCACCAGAGAGTTCGCTGGGCTTTTTGTCTTTGTGGGGCATGAGGCCCACCACCGACAGGAATTCCTCCACGCGGGCTTTGCGCTCTGCAGCCCCGAGTTCAGGCTGGGCAGCCTTGACGGCCTCCAGCACGTTCTGAAACACGCTGAGCCAGGGCAACAGGGAGTAGTTCTGGAACACCATGGCGCGGTCTGGTCCGGGGCCTTCGATGGAGCGGCCTTTCAGGCGGATGTGGCCTTCCGAGGGCTTTTCCAGGCCCGAGATCATGTTCAGCAGGGTGCTCTTGCCGCAACCGGAGTGTCCGATCAGGGCGATGAACTCACCGGGCCAGATCTTCAGGTCCACGTTCTCCACGGCCACGTAACTGCCGAAAGCCTTGTGCACACCTTCAATGTCCAGGGTGGGGGTGCCGGTCTGCTTACTCATATTTCACCATCCGCTCCAGAAGTCCGAAGAGTTTGTCAAAAAGAAGTCCTGTAAAGCCAATCACGAAGATGGCGGCGATCACGTTGGGCAGGCTCAGGGCGTTCCAGGCATCCCACACGAAGAACCCGATGCCGGATTTGCCGGAGAGCATTTCGGCGGCCACAATCACCATCCAGGCAATCCCGAAGGAGATGCGCAGACCGGTGAGGATGTGGGGGAGGGCGAAGGGAATCAGCACCTTGGCGATGTACTGTCCGGGGGTGAACTTGAAGACCCGTGCCACGTTCTTGAAGTCTTTGGGGAGGGTATTGACCCCGAAGGCGGTGTTGATCACGGTGGGCCACAGGGCAGTGATGAAGATGATGAACACGGTGGCAGGTTCAGCGCTCTGGAACACGGTCAGGCCAATGGGGAACCAGGCCAGAGGGCTCACGGGGCGCAGCAGTTGCACGATGGGATCGATCAGTTTCTTGGCAAACGGAATGCTGCCCATCAGGACGCCCAGTGGAATGGCCACCAGGGCTCCGAGCAGGAAGCCTCCGGCAACGCGGCTCAGGGAGCTTAAGAGCAGGTTTAAAATGCCCCGGTCATTGGGACCGCGCTCGTAGTAAGGGTCGGAGAACAGGGTTCTCAGGGCGTTGAAGACGTCCAGAGGGGTGGGCAGGTCTTTGATGTTCTGTCCGACGATCCACCAGAACATGAGCAGGAGGGACATGCCTGCAACGAAGAATCCAAACTGTCCCAGGGCGTTTTTGAAGCCTTTCAGCAGGGGTTTGCTGGTTTTGATGGGGGTGGCTTTGTATTGAACGTTCTGCATCTCACACCTCCTTAAATGCTGTGGTCTTTGAGGTAGGCTTCGGGTTTGCTGGGATCGAATTTGGCCTTGTCCAGGGTCATGGTCCAGGGCTTCATGTCGTCATCGGGAAGCTTGAGGCCTGCATCTTTGGCGACCTGTTTGTAGAGGTCGGTCAGGATCAGTTTTTCTGCGATCTTGTCCACATCGGGGAGCTTTTTCAGGTACCCGAAGCGCACGTACTGGGCCATGAAGAACACACCGTGGCCGTGGCGGGGCATGTTGGTGGCCCCTTTGCGGGAGAAAAGCATCATGTCGTCTAAAAATTGCTTGGTCCCGATGCCCTCACCCATGTCATAGCGGCCTTCGAGTCGGGCCTGAATCACTTCTGCAGAGGCATTGACGTATTTCGATGCACCAATAACAGCGGCAGCCTTGCGGCGGTTGGCCAGGTTGTCCAGCCAGGCGGAAGCGTCCAGGATGGCGCGCATGATGGCCATGACTTCATCTTTGCGCTCGGAGAACTGCTTGTTTAAAACCAGCGCTTTTTCGGGGTGGTGCTTCCAGATCTGCTGGGTGGTGATGTGGGTGAAACCGATGCCCTGCTGTGCAGCCACACCGCCCCAGGGTTCACCAACGCAGAAACCGTCCATGTTGCCGACTTTCATGTTGGCAACCATTTGCGGTGGGGGAATGGTGATGATCCCAACTTTGCTCTGGTCGATTTCTGTGGCGGCCAGCCAGTAACGCAGCCAGATGTCGTGGGTGCCTCCGGGGAAAGTCATGGCGAAGGTGGGGGCCTTGCCACTCTTGATCAGGCCGTCCACCCGGTCTTTGACTTTCTTGAGGTCGGTGCCCACCCCTTTGAATCCGCTCTCCAGGGTGATGGCCTGCCCGTTGTTGTTGAGCATCATGGCGATGGGCAGCTCTTTACCTGCAGGTCCACCGATGCCGTTGTACACGCTGAAGGGCATCCCGAAGAGGCAGTGCGCTCCCTGAATGTCTCCGGTCAGCAGGGCGTCGCGGGTGGCGGCCCAGGAGGCCATCTTCACAATGTCGACATCCACGCCGTATTTCTCGAAGTATCCGAGTTCCTTGGCCATGACCAGACTGGCGCAGTCCGTGAGGGCAATGAAACCAAGCTGGATTTTCTTGCTCTGGGCTTTCACAAAGTTCACAGCAGGAACTGCACTGGCGGCCGTGACGGTGGCCGCTTTGATGAATTGACGACGGTTGATTCTGGTCATGGTGTCTCCTTGGTCAGGGGAAGTCGTCAGAGGGGCGTCACTTGGGCGAGGGGGGCAGAAGGGCGGGAAGGATCAGGTCTGGGAAGAACCTGTGTGGGCGGGTCAATGCAGTTCCCCGCAGGGATGCAGTCACTATGCGGAACCTCTCAGGGGTTTGTCAATAGCAAATCTGCAAGGTGTTCAAAATTTTTTGCACAACTTGCACGGATACAGGACAGAACTAGACGTTTTTCCTGAAAAATCTGCATACTGTTCAGTTTGTTGTTGACAACTGGTGTATTTTTCGCCGAAAATGATTCACAAGCAGGACGGAAGCCCCCCGGACGTACCGCAAAAGCGGAACAAGCTGCAAAGGAGTGAAGCCCATGTCAACACAAAACACCCACCGCCTTCTGGTCATCGGCAACGGAATGGTCGGACACAAATTTTTGGAAGCACTGCAAAACAAGACACACAACATGGAGGTGACGGTCCTGTGCGAGGAACCCCGCCTCGCCTATGACCGCGTCCACCTCACCAGCTACTTTGATCAACCCAGACCAGACCTCGCCATGGGGCGCATTGAGGACTACCAGGCCTGGGGCATCCGTGTGGTGATGGAAAAAGCCACCCACATCGACCGTGAACAAAAGACCGTGCACACCGCCACCCGTGCACTGAAATACGACACCCTGGTCCTCGCAACCGGCTCTTACCCATTTGTTCCACCCATCCAGGGCAAGGATGCCGAGGGCTGCTTCGTTTACCGCACCATTGAAGACCTGGACGCCATTCACGCTTACGCCCAGACCTCTAAAGAAGGTGTGGTCATTGGTGGGGGTCTGCTGGGTCTGGAAGCTGCAGGCGCACTGAAAGCCCTGGGCATCAAAACCCACGTGGTGGAATTTGCCCCCCGCCTGATGCCCGTTCAGGTGGATGAGCAGGGCGGCAAGCTTCTGAAGAAGAAAATCGAGAACATGGGCATCGCCGTGCACACCAGCACCGCCACCCAGAGCATCGATCTGGACGGCAACAAGGTGAAGGGTCTGACCTTCGCAGACGGCAAGAGCATTGAAGCCCAGATGGTGATTTTCAGCGCCGGGATCCGCCCCAGAGATGAACTGGCCCGCGCCAGTGGCCTGGAGGTTGGAGAACGCGGCGGCATCACCATCAATGAAGCGTGCCAGACCAGCGATCCCAGCGTGTACGCCATCGGTGAGTGCGCACTATATAAAGGCAGAATTTACGGCCTTGTGGCCCCCGGCTACACCATGGCCCGTGTGGTTGCAGACCAGTTGACCGGAGGAAGCAGCGAGTTCACCGGTGCAGACATGAGCACCAAGCTGAAACTGCTGGGTGTGGATGTGGGCTCCTTTGGGGATGCTTTTGCTCAGACCTCCGGTTCTGAAGAGATGTTCTTCACCGACCCCCTCAAGGGCACCTACAAGAAACTGGTGCTCTCTGCAGACGGCAAAAAAGTGCTGGGCGGCGTGCTGGTCGGGGACTGCTCCGATTACAGTAACCTGCACAGCCTGTTCTCCAACGCCATGGACATTCCAGGTGGTCCCGAGCACCTGCTGGTTCCCGCTCCTGCTGGAGGCGGCACCCAGGTCAAGGCCACCCTGCCCATGACCGCCACGGTCTGCTCCTGCGAAAACGTCTCCAAGGGCAGCATCTGCGAAGCCGTGGTGGGCGGAGCCCAGGACATCCCCAGCATCAAGAAGTGCACCAGAGCGGGCACCGGATGTGGCGGATGCGTCCCCATGGTCACCGACATCCTCAAAGAACAACTGCTGCTGCTGGGTCAGGAAGTCAACAACAACATCTGCGAGCACTTCGATTACTCCAGGCAGGAACTGTTTGATGTGATCCGCATCAAGGAGTACCGCACCTTCGGGGAAGTGCTGGAGAAGCACGGACACGGCATGGGCTGCGAAATCTGCAAACCCGCCGTCGCCAGCATCCTGGCCTCGCTGTACAACGAGTACATCCTCAAGCAGGAGCATGCTCCGCTGCAGGACACCAACGACCGTTTTCTGGCCAACATGCAGAAAGACGGCACCTACAGCGTGGTTCCCCGTGTGGCCGGTGGCGAAATCACCCCCGAGAAACTGATTGTGCTTGGCGAAGTGGCCAGGAAGTACAACCTGTACTGCAAAATCACCGGTGGACAGCGCATCGATTTGCTCGGTGCCCGCCAGGAACACCTGCCCGAAATCTGGGCCGATCTGATTGCTGCTGGCTTCGAGTCCGGTCACGCTTACGGCAAGTCCCTCAGAACCGTGAAAACCTGCGTCGGGGAAACCTGGTGCCGTTACGGGGTGCAGGACTCCACCACCCTGGGCATCAAACTTGAGGAGCGTTACAAGGGCCTGCGTTCCCCCCACAAACTCAAAGGCGGCGTCTCTGGATGCACCCGCGAATGTGCAGAAGCGCAGGGCAAGGACTTCGGGATCATCGCCACCGAAAAAGGCTGGAACCTGTACGTGGCCGGAAACGGCGGCATGAAACCCAAGCACGCCCTCCTGCTGGCCGCAGACCTTGACGAAGCCACCCTGGTCAAGTACCTGGACCGCTTCCTGATGTTCTACATCCGCACCGCAGACCGACTGCAGCGCACCAGCGTCTGGCTGGAAAAACTTGAAGGTGGCATGGACTACCTCAAGAAAGTGGTTGTGGAAGACGCTCTGGGCATCGGTGCAGAACTTGAAGCCGCCATGGAGAAACATGTGGGCACCTACCACTGCGAGTGGAAGGAAACCCTGGGCAACCCCGAGAAGATGAAACACTTCAGCCACTTCATCAACACCGATGAAAGCGACGACAACGTGGTGATGATCGAAGAACGCGGCCAGATCCGTCCCGCTTTCGACTTTGAGAAAGCCGACCTCCTCCCCATGATTTCCGGAGATTAAGGAGCAGACCATGACACAGACACTGACACGCGAAGCCACCTGGGTCCAGATTTGCACCCTCAACGACATCGTGCTGCACGCTGGTGTGGCTGCAAAAGTGAACGGCAAACAGATCGCCATCTTCCGGGTGGAAGAGAACCTGCTCTACGCCATCAGCAACTTTGATCCCTTCACCAGGGCCAACGTGCTGTCCAGGGGCATCATCGGAACCAGAGGGGACGTGTACAAAGTCGCTTCCCCCCTCTTGAAGCACAGCTTCAACCTCCAGACCGGTGAGTACCTCGATGACCCCAGCGTCACCATCCCCACCTATGAAGTGCGTGTGGAAGACGGAAAAGTATGGGTCAGGGCCTGAACCTCACCTGTTAAACCTGCGGGACGCTTCGGCGTCCCATCTGGCTTTTCTTTCCCCGCTGCCTTCTGACCCCTCTTCCCGGGTGCCTGAATTCCCCCTTGACCTTCAGTTCACCCCGGCCTCTTTCAAACGTTGTCCTGCTGCCGAACGCGCATCACCTTCAGCAGCAGGCATGACCAAAGGACAGGCATGACCCAGACACCACACACCGTCAAAACCGTCTGCCCCTACTGTGGGGTGGGGTGTGGCATGATTTTGCAGGTTGAAGATGGGGCCGTCACCAGAGTGGTGGGGGACACCTCCCACCCTGCCAACGGTGGCCGCCTCTGCACCAAGGGCCTGACTTCCTTTCAGGTGCTTTCCCACCCTGGACGCCTCAAAGAAGCCCTGGTGCGCGACACCCGTGAAGGCACCCGCCTGCCGGTTCCCATGCAGGACGCCATCCAGCAGACAGCAGACCGCCTGCGGCACATCATTGACACCCACGGACCAGACGCTTTTGCCTTCTACCTCTCCGGCCAGATTTCCACCGAAGCCCAGTACCTGGCCAGCAAGCTTGCCAAGGGGTTCATTCGCACCAACAATGTGGAAACCAATTCCCGGCTGTGCATGTCCAGTGCTGCAGCCGGATACAAGCTGTCGCTGGGTTCGGACGCACCTCCGGGCTCCTACGAGGACATTGAAAACAGTGACCTTTTCGTGGTGATCGGCTCCAACATGGCAGACTGTCACCCGATTTTGTTTTTGCGCGTGCTGGATCAGGTGAAGGCCCGTGGGGCCAAACTGGTGGTCATTGATCCCAGAAAGACCGCCACTGCAGAAAAAGCCGACTTTTACCTGGCGATCAAACCCGGCACCGATCTGGCTTTCCTGAACGGCCTGCTGCACCTGCTGATCGAAAACCACCACACCGATTCTGCCTTCATCCGGGAGTACACCGAGGGCTATGCAGAACTCAAGACCTTCGTGCAGGACTACACCCCTGAAAAAGTCAGTGAAATCACAGGGATTCCCGAGCAGGCCCTGCGCCAGACCGCAAAACTGATCGGAGAGGCCCGCGAATTCATCACCTTCTGGACCATGGGCTTAAACCAGAGCACCCACGGCACCTGGCACACCAATGCCATCGTGAACCTGCACCTCGCCACCGGAAAAATCTGCCGCACCGGAAGCGGTCCTTTCTCCCTGACCGGACAGCCCAACGCCATGGGAGGCCGGGAAGTGGGTTACATGGCCCACGCCCTTCCCGGACAGCGGGTGATTGCCAGTGCAGATGATCGGGCCTTCATCGAGAACGTCTGGAAGGTTCCAGCGGGCACCATCCAGCCCAGACCCGGTCTGGACGCGGTTCCCATGTTTGAAGCCATGCGGGACGGCAAAATCAAGGCACTGTGGGTGATTGGCAGCAACCCGGTGGTGACCATGCCCAACCGCCAGAACACCCTGCTGGGCCTGAAGAAAGCTGAACTCATCATCGTGCAGGACACCTTCCTGGAAACCGAAACCGGGAGTTACGCAGACATTCTGCTGCCTGGTGCCCTCTGGGCCGAGGCAGAAGGCACCATGATCAACAGCGAACGCAACGTTACCCTGATGAAACAGGTGGTGGACGCGCCAGGAGAGGCCCTTCCCGACTGGCAGATCATCACCGAAATTGCCCGGGCCATGGGGTACGCAGAGCACTTCAATTACAGCAGTGCCGCCGAGGTCTTTGAGGAAATCAAGCAGACCTGGAACCCCAGAACCGGCTATGACCTGCGGGGCGTCAGCTACGAGCGCCTGCAGGAAAACCCCATCCAGTGGCCCTGTGCCCCTGAAGGGGACCGCCGCAACCCCATCCGTTACCTCAACGACGGGGTCAGCCAGACCTTGCTGACCCTGCCAGACGGCAGCCAGCCTGAACTGGTCTTTGCCACCGACTCCGGGAAGGCCAGGTTTCTGGCCCGTCCCTACCTGCCTCCCCATGAACTGCCCGATGCGGATTTCCGTTTCGTGCTGAACACCGGAAGGCTGCCCCACCAGTGGCACACCCTCACCAAGACGGGCAAGATTGCCACCCTCAACAAACTCAACCCCGAAACCTTCATCGAGGTGCACCCCGAGGACGCGGCCCAGCTGAACGTTAAAAACGGCGACACGCTGGAAGTGCGCTCCAGACGGGGCAAAGCAAGACTCCCTGTGAAGGTCAGCAAGAAAGTGCAACCCGGTCAGGTCTTCGCACCCATCCACTGGAACGACCTGTATGGCGAGGACCTCTGCATCAACGCCCTGACCAGCGATGCCAGAGACCCCATCTCCCTGCAGCCCGAACTGAAATTCTGCGCGGTCTCCCTCACCAAAGTGGCCGAGAAGGTGCCTGAGGTGAAAGCCCCTGTGGTGGCGGCGGTTTCTGCCCGCGTTGCTGCACCCACACCTGCACCCGTTCCCGTGCTGGCAGGCGCAGCAGAAAGGATTCCCATGTCAACATCTGATTCACCCGTGGACGCCCTGCGGACCATGCTGGGGATCCGGGAGACCGTGGCCGTCAGCTTTGAATCCCACGAGGAGAGCTACCTCTCCGGTTTCCTGGTTGGACTGGGCCGCTCTTACTCTCCCCAGGTGCCCTCCGTGCCGATTCTGCCCGCCAATGCCCCCCTCACCCCCACCAAGCGTGACTGGGTCAACGGTCTGCTGGCTGGAATGTTCTCCAGAGGGGTGCCCGGTGTGGTGCTGGCAGGCGGTGCAGTCTCCGCAACCGCACAGGCAGAGCCATCCTACTCACAGGCCCAGAGCATCCTGATTCTGTACGGATCCCAGACCGGAAACGCCGAGGGCATTGCCCAGACCGTGTCGGACAGCCTGGAAAGCCAGGCCATTTCCACCCGTGTGCTCAGCATGGGAGACCTCACGGTAGAAGCCCTGCAACGGGAACACACCGTGCTGCTGATCTCCAGCACTTACGGAGACGGCGATCCACCAGACAACGCCAGACCCTTCTGGGAAGAACTCAGCGAATTTGAAGGCACCCTCAGCCACCTGAAATACGCGGTGCTGGCCCTGGGGGACAGCAACTACGATGGTTTCTGCCAGTTCGGCAAGAACCTGGATGCCCGCATGCAGGCGCTGGGCTGCACCCCCATCTACCACCGCACCGACTGCGATGCGGATTATGCTGGCACCGCCACCACCTGGACCCGCCAGATGACCCGCATCCTCTCCGGTCAGAAGGCCCCTGAACCTGCGCCCGGCAAAGCCCAGACCAGCAAATACTCCAAGGCCAATCCCTTCCCGGCCCGTCTGGTGATCAACCGCAGGCTGACCGGAGCAGGTTCCCAGAAAGACGTGCGCCACTTCGAGTTTGATTTGAATGGCTCTGGCCTGACCTACGAAGCCGGGGACGCGCTGGGTGTGATGCCCACCAACGACCCCGAACTGGTGCAAGAAATCCTGCTCAGGCAGGAACTTAGCGGCAAGGAAACCGTCACGGTCAAAGAAGACCAGCAGCAACTTTTCCAGGCGCTGTTCCGGCACCACGACATCTGCAAACCCAGCATGGACTTCCTGCAGGTGCTTGCAGAGAAAACCACCGATGGCAAGCTCAGGGGCCTGCTGGACCCCGAGCGCAAAGCAGACCTGAAAGACTTCCTGTGGGGCAAACAGATTGCCGATTTGCTGGCCCTGTTTCCCAGCAAATTCACCGCCAGCGAACTCACCTCCCTGCTGCGCCCGTTGCAGCCCCGCCTGTACAGCATTTCCTCCAGCCCCAGAATGGACCCCAACCGGGTGTCCCTCACGGTGTCGGTGGTGCGTTATGCCGGGAGCGGCAAAACCCGCAAAGGGGTGGCTTCCGGGTTCCTGGCAGACCGTGCCCAGGTCAGCTCTGTGCCCCTCTTCATCCAGAAGAACGCCACCTTCAAACTGCCCAAAGACCAGGCTGCACCTGTGATCATGATTGGCCCTGGCACCGGGGTTGCGCCTTTCCGCGCGTTCTTGCATGACCGCCAGGCCAGTGGAGCCACCGGGAAAAACTGGCTGTTCTTTGGCGAGCAGAAGCAGAACACCGACTTCCTGTACCACGAAGAACTGCTGACCCTGCAACAGCGCGGCATCCTGCACAAACTGGACACCGCATTCTCGCGGGACCAGAAAGACAAGATCTACGTACAGCACCGCATGCTGCAGCAATCCAAAGAGCTTTTCCGCTGGATGCAGGACGGCGCACACATCTACATCTGTGGAGATGCCAGCCGCATGGCAAAAGATGTGGACACCACCCTGCAGCAGATCCTGATTCAGGAAGGCGGCCTGTCGGAAGACAACGCCAGAGACTACCTCAAGACCCTCGGGCAGCAGAAGCGGTACCTCAGAGATGTGTATTAAGGAGAAAAAACATGGCCTGGTTTGATGGACTGAAAGTGCTGTCTCTGGAGACCCGCAGACGCGAAGAAATGACCACCCTGATCGAAAAATACGAGGGGGTGGCCACCGTGGTCCCCAGCCTGCGTGAAGTGGCACTGGACACCAACACCGAACTGATGCGCTTTGTGGAACGCCTGGAAGCCGGAAATGTGGATTACCTGGTCTGCATGACCGGGGTGGGCACCCGCATGTTCCTGCGCGATGTGGTCAAATGCTACCCCGAGGCTTTAAAGGCCCTGAAGAACGTCAACATCGTGATCCGGGGCAACAAGCCCCTCAAAGCCCTCAAAGAATTTGGACTGTCGGGCATCATGGTGAAAAAACCCCACACCTGGAGGGAGGTGCAGGATTTCCTGCACAGCATCAGTTTGCAGGACGCCTTCATCAGCATTCTGGAATTCGGGGAACCCACCCCCCTGGTCCTGATGGACAGCCTGAAAGAACAGGGGGCCACCGTGCAGAGCATTCCGGTGTACCGCTGTGCCCTGCCCGAAGACCCCACCCCTTTGCAGGAAGCCGTCAAAGGCTGCATCCGGGGAGAATTTGATGTGCTGCTGCTGTCCAGTGGCACCCAGATCGTGCATTTTTTAAAGTGTGCGCGGGACATGGGGCTGGAATTTGATTTGCGGCAATCCCTGAGGCGCATGGTGATTGCTTCGATTGGTCCAGCCTGCAGTGAAGCGGTGGGAGACCTCGACCTCAGCATGGATGTGGAGGCCAGCCCCCACAAGATGGGCATTCTGGTGCGTCAGGCCTCGGAGAATGCAGCGGGCATTTTGCAGCAGAAGAAACCTGTCAACAGCTGGATCTGAAAACAAAATTCTGAAAACAAAGAATCCCCTTCTGGGTTCAGAAGGGGATTCTTGATTGTGGTTTTATTTTGCAAAAATCCAGTTTTTCATGCCTTTCACCAGTCTGGGAACCACCTGAAAATTGACCAGGGGCACCGCAATCAGGGTGATGATCAGGGTCACCACGGGCAGGGCCACATGCCCGAAGAGCACAGGCAGCAGCAGGTAAAGCAGCGCAGTGATGACCGGATAGGTGCCAAGCCAGAGCACAAAAGCCATTTTATGATGGGCTTTCTGGGGTAACTGTGGAATGGTCACCCAGTTCTGGAAGAGGGTTCTGAACAGCGGAATCAGCAGGTAATGCACGGTGGGGACCACCAGCAGTGTGGCAATCAGGGCGGTCAGGAAGGTGGGGAGCTTGCCAAAAACATAAGGGCCAGTCAGTTCAAGAACCAGGGTGATGGTGGGGTAAATGGCAAGCCAGCGCAAAAAAGTCAGTCTGATCTGGATTTGATTCTGGGACAGGGATGGGGTTTGAAGGGTCTGTGTCATGGGGTCCTTCTTGCTCTGAAAACAGTATGGAGGTTTTGATTGATAAAATCCAATACTTTATGGTGCCAATTTTGATAAGCTTGACTTATGGCTCAATCCCTGGAACTCCGGCACTTGCGTTATTTTGTGGCTGTGGCAGAAGAACTGAATTTCACCCGTGCAGCAGAACGGGTGTTCCTGACCCAGCCTGCTTTGAGCCAGCAGATCAAAGCCCTTGAAGAGATCCTGGGCGTGACCCTGCTGGAACGCACCCAGCGCAAAGTGCGCCTGACGGATGCCGGACGGGTGTTTCTGGATGGAGCCAGACGCACCCTGCAGGAAGCAGACCGTGCCATCAAAGAAGCCCGCAAAGCCGACGGCATCCCCCGCATCACCCTGGGCTATGTGGAATATGCGTTTCAATCGGTGGTGGGACCCATCGTTACAGCCCTGCTGAAGGAGCACCCCGAAATCCGTCTGGAACGCCGTGAAATCCCCCACTACCAGATTGGACAGGCCCTGGAAAACCGCACCATTGATGTGGGCTTCGGGGTTTTGCCCATGGAAGGAGAGGACATCGAAAACCAGAACATGGGACGGGCCAGATGGCAACTGGTGGTGCCTGCCCAGCACCCCCTGGCAAAACTGGAGAAGATCCCCCTGTCTGCGCTGGAAACAGAACCCCTGATCATGTTCTCCCGGTCCATGAACTCCCTGCTGTATGAACAGGTGATCGCCCGCCTGCGCAAAGCGGGCATTGAACCCAGCGTGGTTTACGAAACCGCCCAGGTGGAAGCCGGAGAGAACATGGTGGAACTCGGGGTGGGATTGTGGGTGGTCACCACCTACATCATTGCAGACGGACTTCCTGAAACCCTGGTCGCCAGAGACCTGGAGGGTTTTGAACCCATGCAGATGGGCATGGCCTGGAGAAAAGGCGAAGAAACAGGCCTGCTGGGGAAGGTTCTGGAGATGTGCAGCAAAGCAGGAGGCTGGAAAGGTTGCGACTCCTGGCCATGTGAGCCTTCTGGGGCTGGCGTTTGAGATTGCTGGGGGTCAGATCCCCCTGTGGCTTCTATGTGGGATGAGGATGGTCGGGGGCGTTTGAGATTGCTGGGGGTCAGATCCTCCCTGTCCTTCGCTTTGCTCAGGACTGTCCCCCCTTAACGAAGGGGGGTTGGTGGACGACCAACATGAAAGCCTGCTCAGACGAACAAAAATCCCCCTTCGTTAAGAGGGACAGCTTCGAGCAAATACGAGAAGCAGGGGGATCTTTGCCCCAGTGCGCTAAAACGCCTGTGTAGGGGCGAGGCATGCCTCGCCCTCAAACAAACCTAAGCGTTCAGCACCAGCAATTCAGGGGTTTCCAGCAAACGGATGACCTCTTTGCAGAAACGGGCAGCTTCTGCACCATCCACCAGACGGTGATCGAAGCTTAAAGACAGGTACATCATGTGGGCCACCACGATTTCATCCTGTGCATTCACGATGGGACGCTTCTGGATGGTGTGGATGCCCATGATGGCAGCATCTGGCACGTTGATGATGGGGAAGCTGAACAGTGCCCCGATGGATCCGATGTTGGTGATGGAGAAGGTGCTGCCTGCCATGCGGTCCGGCGAGAGCTTCCCGCTGCGGGCCTGCTCTGCCACCTCCTGGATTTCCTGGGCCATTTCCAGCACGGTCTTTTTGTCAACATCCCGGATCACGGGGACCACCAGACCTGCATCCGTGGAAACGGCCATTCCCATGTTGTAGTAATGCTTCTGCACGATTTCCTGTCTGGCCTCATCGAAGGAGGTGTTCAGGCTGGGGAACTTCTTCAGGGCAGCCACAATGGCCTTGAAGATGAACGGCAGGTAGCTGAGCTTCACCCCGTCTTTTTCCAGGTGGGGTTTGAGTTTTTCCCGCAGCTGGACCAGGCTGGTCAGGTTGGTCTCGTCCACGGTGAGGGTGCGCACGGTGTAAAGGTGGGAAGCCTGCATCTGCTGGCTGATGGCGCGGCGCAGACCCCTGAGGGGTACACGGGTTTCGCGGTCCTCGTAGCCTCTGGGGGTGCGGTATTGCACGGGGGAGGGGAAATGGGAGGGGGCTCCACCTCCGGTGGCAGGCTTCAGGCTTTCGGCATGCTTGTGCACATCAATGACCCGGATGCGGCCATTGGGACCGCTGCCTTTGACCTCGTTGATGTCCAGCTCCAGTTCGCGGGCCAGCTGGCGGGCAGCAGGAACGGCCAGTGCCCGACCATGCACGGAGGTCTGGGGAACAGATTTCTGGGCCTCGTTTTGCTTCAGGGCAGCAGAAGGCTGGCGGATGGAATCGGGCATCTTGACTTTTTCTGCTTCCCCGAAGGCTTTAAACAAACTCAGTTCATCGCCCGTGTCCTCTTTGTGCTCCTGCAAAGAATCCACCTGGGCAGGTGTGGCGACAGGCTGGGCAGAGGTGTCCTCGCCCTCCTCGGCAATGATGGCAATGGGGGCATGCACGGGCACGATGTCTCCCACCTTGACCAGCTGGCTTTGCAGCACCCCGGAGATGGGACTGGGCAGTTCCACGGTCACCTTGTCGGTCATGACCTCGATGTAGGGCTGGTCTTTTTCTATTTTTTCCCCGACCTCGACCATCCAGCGGAGGATTTCGCCTTCCACCACCGATTCGGCCAGTTCAGGCAGACGGATTTCTTTTGACATGTTTTCCCTCACATGAGTGCAAGCACCAGTCGAATGAGTGCCCAGATCCCGATGGCAATGGCCACTCCACGAACAAATTTGTCGTCCTTGCCGTAAAACCAGGCACCCACGGCCAGCAGCGCATAAAGCACCACTGCACCGAGTTCGTTCCAGGGGGCGGCGAGACGGTTGGAAAGATTGAAAACAGAGACTCCAATGAGCAGACCCAGAATGCTGATGACAAAGCGTGGCACGGTTACAGCTTCCAACACTTTGTGGTGCGCATGCAACATCTGCAGGTCATGGAGGCCTCAGTAACCCAGAGATTTTGCAGCAGCACGCAGGATCCGGTTCGGTCCGGGCAGGTAAACCTTGTCCAGCGCGTAAGGGTAGGGGGTGTCAAACCCGGCCACCTGCACCACCGGAGCCAGCATCTGGTCGAAGAGCTCTTCCTGAATCACGTAAGCCACCTCTCCCATGAAGTTGGAGGTTCTGGGGGCCTCGGAGATCAGGACCACCCGTCCGGTTTTGGCCACGCTGGACAGCACAGCTTCCCGGTCCCAGGGGATCAGGGTGCGCAGATCCAGGACTTCAGGATGGATGCCTTCGGCTTTGAGGGCCTCTGCAGCTTTGATCACATCGGGCATCACACCACCGTACCCAATCAGGGTGATGTCGCTGCCTTCCATGCGCGTTGCAGCTTTGCCAAAGGGGATGGTGTAATCGTCTAAAGGCACATCTTCTTTGAAAGAACGGTAGAGGCGTTTGGGTTCAAAGAACATCACCGGATCGTCCAGACGGATGGCTTCTTTTAAAAGGCCCTTGGCATCGTAAGGCGTGGAAGGCATCACCACTTTGAGGCCCGGTGTGTGGGTGAAGTAGGACTCTGGGCTCTGGGAGTGGTGGTTTCCGCCGCGCACACCACCGCCGGATGGGGTGCGAATCACCATCGGGCAGTAAAAACCGCCCCCACTGCGGTACCGGATTTTGGCCGCCTGCGACACGATCTGGTCGAAACCAGGGTACAGGTAATCTGCAAACTGGATTTCGGCCACCGGGCGGAGGCCCCGGACGCACATCCCCACTGCAGCACCCACAATCGACGCTTCAGAGAGGGGGGTGTCAAAGACCCGTTTCTTGCCGAATTCGGACTGCAGACCCTCGGTGGCCAGGAAGACCCCACCCCGCTTTGCCACATCCTCCCCAAACACCAGCACGCTCTGGTCTCGCAAGAGCTCTTCCCTTAAAGCCTCATTGATGGCCTGGATCAGGTTGAGCGGTTTGCGAATGGGAGAGGATGAAGGTTTTTCGGGACTTTGCATGGTCATAGGTTCTCCTCCCTGACGTAGATGGCCTGCTGTGCAAGGTGGTCCGGGAGGTCGCTGTACACATCATCGAACAGGATTTCCCAGGTGGGGTAGCCCGAGGCATCGGAGGTGCTCAGGGCCTCCTCGAATTCGGCAAGCACACTCCCATAATACGCCTCGATTTCTTCACGGGCTGGAAGAATGCCCTCTTTTTCCAGAAAGCGTTCAAAGCGCACCAGGGGGTCCTGCGCCCTCCAGGACTCCACTTCTTCCTTGCTGCGGTAACGGGAATCATCGTCGGAACTGGAGTGCGTCCCGATGCGGTAGGTCAGGCACTCGATCAGTACAGAGCCGTTTCCAGCCCGGATGTACTCTGCGGCCTGTTTGACCACTGCGCGCACGGCCAGCACGTCCTGACCATCCACGTAAAAACCAGGGATGCCGTAAGCGTGGCCCTTGACCGCAATGTTCTTGCTGTTGGTCTGGTCCCTGACGTTCAGGCTGATGGCGTACTGGTTGTTCTCGCAGATGAACAGGCAGGGGGCCTTGTTGGCAGAGGCCATGTTCACGCCTGCGTGCCAGTCGCCCTCGCTGGTGGCCCCTTCCCCGAAAGTGCAGATGGTGATCTCATCGGTGCCAAGGTATTTCTGTGCAATGGCGGTGCCTGCTGCAGGAGCAATGTGGCTGCCAATGGCGCTGCAGATGCTGGCAATGTGGTTCTCTGGATCCGAGAAGTGCTGGGGCATCTGGCGGCCCTTGCACACGTCATCGTTGCTGCCCAGCAGCTGGGAGATCCAGCGCTTCAAAGGCATCCCCAGGGTCAGGATCAGGCCATTGTCGCGGTAATAAGGCCAGTACCAGTCATGCTTCTTGCGGGTGCCCCAGGCAATGCCAATCTGGGTGGCCTCCATGCCTGTGGACTGGGCATAAAAGCTGGTCTTGCCCTGACGCAGAATGGGAATGAGGCGTTCATCGCACACCCGGGAACGGATCATGTCCCGGTGGATCTGTAAAAGTTCATCCACACCCAGATCCAGCTCAAACGGCTGGGTGCGGGATCCATCCTCTCCGATCAAACGGATGGGCTGGTTGGTGAATGCTTCAAACATGCAAACCTCCAGAAAGGAACGACTGTCCTTCACCATCTTAGGGCTTCTTGCGTGCAGGATGTGAGTTATAACAGCATGATACTCCCGAATGCACCCCATCCTCCAAGTCAAAATTTAATTCGAAAAAGGCATTTTGCTTGATAAAACCCTCGATATTGGCATTTCTGCTTTCATAAACTTTGTCATTCTGGAAAATGTTTGCAAATCCTACTTTCGAGCAGTTTTTCAGATGTCCTGCACCTGCCACCCTCTCTGGTTCAACTGGGTCACAGCAGTGTGTTTAAATGCCTTATGGACCCAACTGAAACGGGTGGACTTCTGCAGACCCTTGGCTTGCACCTTTCCCAGAATGCCCTGATGGGCTGGGCCATTGCGCTCTTTGTGGGCACCTACGTCCTGATCGTGCTGGAAAAATACATCCACCGCACCATGGCTGCCTTGCTGGGGGCCTCGGTGATGATGGCGCTGGGGATCCTCACCTCAAAGCAGGCCTGGAGCAGTATTGACTTCAACACCATTTTTCTGCTGTTTGGCATGATGAACATCGTCACCATCCTCAGCCATTCAGGCTTTTTTCAGCTGGTGGCAGACCGGGCTGTGATTTTCACCAGAGGGGATCTCACCCGCATTCTGTGGGTGTTCTCTTTGCTGACGGCTCTGTTTTCGGCGTTTCTGGACAACGTGACCACCGTGCTGTTCATGGTGCCCGTGATGATCCGGGTGACAAAACAACTCAAACTGAACCCCATTCCTTTTGTGATTGCACTGGTGATTGCTTCCAACACCGGAGGCACCCTCACCCTGATTGGAGACCCGCCCAACATCATCATTGGGTCGATTGCGAACAAGGGCTTCAATGATTTTCTGATCGAGGTGGCCCCTTATGCTTCCGTGGCCTTTTTGCTGGGACTGATGCTGATGCAATTCCTGATGCGCCGTGCAGGAGACCTGAAAGCAAAAGTGACCCCAGAAGAACTGCAGCAGATCCTGCACGCCAGCAGCCAGGGCCAGTTTGATTACCCCCTTATGCGCAAAGCCCTGGTGGTCTTTGCCCTCACCATCGTGCTTTTCGTGCTGGCAAGACCGTTGGGTCTGGAAGCGGGAGTGATTGCCCTGCTGACCAGCACCATCCTGGCCCTGCTGACGGGTCTTTCTGCTGCCTGGATCATGGAAAAAGTGGAATGGACCACCCTGATTTTCTTCATGGGCCTTTTTGTGGTAATTGGAGGTCTGGAGCACACCGGGGTCTTTGCCATCATTGCAGACCACCTTCAGGTCTTGATCGGGCAGGACATCAAGCAGGGGATTCTGGTGCTGGGGTTCTCCAGTGCCCTGATTTCAGGCTTTGTGGACAACATCCCTTTCACCATCAGCATGGCCAAGGTGCTGAAAGACATGCAGACCACCCTGGGACCCGCAATGGACCCTTTGTGGTGGGCATTGTCCCTGGGGGCGTGCCTGGGCGGCAACCTGACCCTGATTGGAGCCAGTGCCAACATTGTTTCTGCAGACCTGGCAGACCGCGAAGGGTACAAGATCACCTTTTTTGGGTTCATGAAATATGGGACACCCGTTGCTTTTGTGACCGTGACGGTGGCTGTGTTGTTGTTCTGGGTGACACATGCAGTGATGGGCTTGCAATAGGGGATTGTCCTTAGCAATTTAGAATCTGTTTGCCAGAGAAGAAATTTGCTTCTGGATTGGTGCTGGAGTTTACTTGGCACAAGTTTTTTGGGTTTACTTCGGGTATCCTTAACAAATCTGTGCCTGTCCTCATCCTTTTCTAAGGAATGTATACAATGAACCTACAAACCCAACATCCCGAAAATTGGTACCAAACCCACAGCCTTCACTTTCGGCAGCACCCCAGTTTTGAATTTGTCGGAAGTCCTGAACATGGCATTCAACACCTGATTTACCACCAGCTCTCCAACTTGCCAGATCCTGTCTGGTTTGAAGTCACCTCGCAGATTGCGCACGATCCTGTGCTGACATCCAATGCACTGGTGGATGCCTTCAACAAAGCATCTGGAGAGCGGGTGCTGGACCACGGCATGCATTATCCTTACGTGCTGACCGTCATCAAACGCTATACCCCCCTCTTTGGAAAGCACACTTTTATTTTCAGTGGAACACAGCATGCTCCAGAATTTGCAAAAGCTTTGCTGGAACTGCAACAGGAAGGCCATCATGTCATCCTGATTGGCAAAGAGCGCCTCAGTGACTTGCCACTCCTCACTTCAGAAGATTTGCGTCTGACCCGCCCAGAAGCAGCTTTGATGGCGGAGCCTTTCAGACTCACTGAGACCCAGATCAGAGAAGCCTACGACAGCACAAAAGGCACCTTTGAAAGGTACTGGATTCGCCTGCACGAACTGATCCAGCGGCCTGCTCCCCTGCGTCCCACACCAGAAGGCTTCAAATACCCCCCTGGCTTTGAAGTGGATCTGGAGCCCAGGTTGCTGGCTTCATTGCTTTACAAAAAGGCAAAATATCTGGACGCCCTGGAAGTGGCGGTCATGGGTTATCAGGCCATGGTGCTGGACGTGATCGAGCAGGCAGGAACCAAAGCCCTGCTGACTGGAGCCCATGAGCGCTTGCATGTGCTGCTGGAATCCCTCCCCAGGCACCTCAAAGAAGATGAAGTGGTGATGCGCTGGAGGATCGAAGCGGCCTGTTTGCTGGGCAAAAAAGAAGACATTCGCAAAGAAGTGCTGGCCTACCTGGAGGAGCATGAGGCTCCAGATGTTCGGGCTGTGGCTGTGTTGAATTTGATCATTGAGCGGGATATAGCCAAAGAAGTAGAAAAATGCTTTCAATCAAGAAGGAGTATATATACTCTGAAAGCTAAAACATTTTTACTGTCATACTTAAAAAAATCCGTATATGAAGATAGTGATATACCGTTTGAAGCATTAAGCATGGCTGAAAACCAAGAGAATTTATTGGAAATAATCAGGTGTTCGCGACTAATTGCTATGTATTGTGGATCCACATATAGATTTAAAGAAGCTATGCATTGGACTCAATTCTCTCTCTCATGTATAGAAAAAATAGAAAATTTCAATACTATAGATCACATATACACCATAAATCTGTGGATACACTTTAGAATTTTGGAAAATAAAACTGAAGGTTTAAGCATTATTATAGAACAGGGAATTAAAATAATTAAAGATGTTAGTGAAATAGATAGACAAATTTTTGAAAATACTATAGCTAATTTTAGATTTATTACTGGAGATTTTGAAAATGCTATTAATTTCTGGAAGGATGTTTGGGAAAAATCTGATAGGGTATATAAAGCTTTTTATTCTTATGAGTATATAAAATGTCTTGCCTGTATGGGTGAATTTTCAAAAGCACGAGAAATTGCTGAGGAAAGTTATACATATTCAAAAGGTCTGCATGAGGCATATAGAGTACACTCTATGATTTCTAGGGCATATCTATTGGCTATAGATGATTCTAAAGAATGTTTAGAATTATTAAATAATATAGATCTCATCCTTAAGGAAAATTTTCATACTTCTGTTTTTATATGCAGTTTGCTTTTAAAAATTATATGCTTAAAAAATTTAAAAAATATTGATTTATTAAATAAAACATTAGAAGATAATAAGTCATTATTATCTAGAATTTCAGACGACTCTATAAAATACTATCTTGGTTATAAGAGACTAATAGATATATATTTTTCTCAGCAAAGAAATATATCTGAGTTTAATTTTTTAGGAGATTTGGACATCACTATTAATAGTAAAAAGGTCAAAATCCCTCTCAGGCAGGCAGAAGTCCTTCTATTTCTAGCTTTGAATAAAGAAGGCGTGAAGGGAGAAAAATTGATGATGGATGTATACGGAGAAGATAATTCAGATAGCTATGGCAGCCTGAAGACCACCATATCGAAGATGAGAAAATCTTTTTCTATAGATTCTAATCCTTATAAAATATCCGAAGATTACAACTGCGATGTATTTAATCTTCTCGAACTTATAAAAATAGGAAAAATGCAAGATGTAATTGAATCCTACAAAGGAGCTTTATTGCCACAATCACAATGTGTGTCGATAGAAAATCTTAGAAGATTCATTGATGAATATGTGAAAAAAAGTGCAATTCTTACTCAGAATATGGATTATATGTTAAAAGTATATGATAAAATGCCAGACGATTTGGAACTTTTGGAGAATATAATAGAAATGATGAACAATGGAGATCCGAGAAAGATTGTTTTGCAAATGAAATTTGAAACCCTAATTATTTAGGGTTTGTATATAAGCTAGATGTCTTAATAATAATTGGGAGAATTGGATCAGCCCCAGCCACTCCCGCGAAACCCACCATCAGCACTCCCATAACCACCACGATTTTTTTGATCATTTGTTTGCTTTTCATGTTTACTGCCTCCGTGATGAAAGGATGTCACGGAGGCAGTGTCTTTCAGGTCACCGATGGTGCGGTAACCTCCTGGTAACCTTTCTGGTTGCCCAGCCCCAATTCAAAGACCACGCAGTAGCCCAATCGCTGGAACATCAGTTCGATCACCACATTGGTGAGCCAGTGAATGACCACAGCCAGCAAAATGCCATGGGTGGCCTGCACCAGATAGGCGAACATCATGCTGCTGAAAAGCGGAAAAGCAAAGGCAGCAAAGAACGGCATGAAAGGATCAATCTGGCCTTTCAGGACACTTCTGACCGGGATGTAATGGATGATGGCAAACAGCAGCGCCTGAGGCAGAGCAATCCAGTACCAGGGAACCTCTGGCAACCAGACTGCAGGCAAAGCAAACATCAGCCCCCGGAACAGGGCCTCTTCGTTGATGATGCGGCAAAGCTGGGTCAGGATGCGGTCCAGCAGGGGCCGTCCATCCAGAGGCATGCGTTTGACCGGACTGTGCAGGATCAACAGGGTGGAGGCCAGAAAAAAAGGCACGTACACCAGCATCAGTTGCAACAGTTTGGGGGTTGGAAGGTAATTCCAGTAAGCGACGGGCATCAGGAAGGCGAAGAGGGACGCTGTGATGTGGTTCAGTTCCACATCCTTCACTTTGGGCGAGAGGATGCCGTACACCAGCACCAGGATGGGAATGCTGACCATCACGTATTTGGCAATCAATTGCTCGTGTGGGGTCATGGGCCTCCTTATGAAGAAACGGGGTGGGTTTTCACCCACCCCGCAGGAATTTGGATTTTAGTTGAGGGTAACGGACCATTTGCCGCTGGTGTAAGTGATGCTGATGATGCCGAGGTTGCCGTTGATTTTGAGGTCTTTTTCGCTCATGTCAATTTCTCCTTGATTGATAGAAGGGCTCAGTTGAGGGTAACGGACCATTTGTCGCTGGTGTAGGTGATGCTGATGATGCCGAGGTTGCCGTTGATTTTGAGGTCTTTTTCGCTCATGTTCATTCTCCTTAGTTGAGGGTAACGGACCATTTACCGCTGGTGTAAGTGATGCTGATGATGCCGAGGTTGCCGTTGATTTTGAGGTCTTTTTCGCTCATGTTCATTCTCCTTGGAACTGAAAGATGGGATTCTCTTCACCTTTGCGGGTGATGGTGAGCTGCTTTTCTTGAATGTGGATCACGAAATCATCCATCTCTAGATGCATGTTCATTTTCCTCAGTTGAGGGTAACGGACCATTTGCCGCTGGTGTAGGTGATGCTGATGATGCCGAGGTTGCCGTTGATTTTGAGGTCTTTATCTGCCATGGGTCACCTCCTTTTTCATTGCGTGAAAGTCTGTGTAGATGGGGGAATCATTCAGAAGGCTGCTCTGCAGCTTGATGTATTTCATGTCAGTCCTCCAGGCCCATGATCTTGCCGTCACTGAGCCGTTTCACCCGTACAATTCCAGCCCTGGCCAGAAATTTGAAGAGTTTGGTTTTGAAGATGTAGGGGGTGTCTTCCATTTCAGTCTCCTTGCAGGGCCACAGCGGGGACATTGACATTCCAGGCTACCCGGATGGCTCCGATGCAGAAGCTGAATTTCAGGGGTTTGGTTTTGTATTTGAAGTTCTTCATGCGGTCCTCCTTTCTGTTCTTTTCGTCTGCGTTCTTTCTTGAAATCAGAATACGGATCTGTGCGCACAGGTGATTTTCTGGTGGGCTTCTGCTGGGATTCAAAACCAATAGATTTTGTTTTCGGTCCAAAACCCTCAAAAAAGAAAGCCCGAAGCAGCTTCGGGCAGGCAGACAGGGAAACAGGATTTTCAGGAAACAGCTTTGATGGGCCTGGGGCTCCAGCCCAGACCGCGCATGGGGGCCTGGCAGAGCACGCTGTGCATGTTCTGGGTGGTGCTGGCCAGGATGGCATCTCCCAGCCGGGGGTCCATGCCAACCCGTTTCATCACGTCGAACATCAAACGGGAGTCCTGCTGGTTCAGGGCCAGCTGGATCAGGTTTTCCTCAAAGTATCCCCGCAGGTCTTCTGCAAAGGGACTCACCGATTGTGGAAAGAAAGGTCCTCCGTACAGCTGCACGCTGCGTTCAAGGTCACCTGCTTTGAGGGTGCGTTCCAGCTCGATGGCATCAACCACCACCGGGGTGCGCAGTTCATAACGCTGATAAATGCTCTGAATCTCAAACCCCAGTCCTCTGGCCCGTTGCACCAGGTTGCTCATGGCACTGCTGGAGGCTTCTTCTCCAAAGAGGGCATTTTCCACCAGTTCTCTGGCGGCGTCTCCCTGACAGGTGGCCAGGAAGACCACCAGTTCCAGGGGTCTCGATTGTTTCACCACTTTTTGATTGATCGTCAATTTGCCCAGGGTTTGAATCCGCACGCTTGTCTGATTTGCTTCTGTCATGTTCACCTCTGCTGGGGTCTTTAGCAGATTTCTTCCCGAATTGTGGCGGTTTTTCCCTGAACTCGGCATGAATCTTCTAAGTGATTTCACTCAAGCATGTGGGGGGTCAAGTCCAGGGTTCCATCCAGTTGGTGACCTGTTGGTAACCCCCCCTGGGGTTTACTGGTTTCAGAACTGATGCAGGTGCAAAGAAACGGCATCTGGATGGGGTTTTGTGCAGCCTGAGATCGCCTTTCTGCTGCATGGAAACCTCAAATCAGCATGGAAAGGAGGTTTGAATGGTGCTGACCAATGATCCAGAAATTGTTGCTGAGGCCCGCAAGATGTCCCGCACGGACCTTGCTGTATCGGTCCAGAATGTGGCCTGCAGTTACCGACCCCTGATGGGCAAACACCAGCCGGTGCTCAAGGATGTGTCTCTGCACGTGGTGCCTGGGGCAATCTGTGGGGTGGTGGGAGCGAACGGTGCAGGCAAGACCACGTTTTTGCGCATGCTGGCCGGTTTGATTCGCCCGGAGCGTGGAGAATTGAAAGTGCTGGGTCTGAACCCTTGCAGGGACCGGGCGGCTTTGATGGGCCGGACCGGGGTGCTGCTCAGTGGGAAACGCAATTTCCCGGACCGCTGGACGGTCAGAGAGGTGCTGGAATACAGCGCGCTGCTGTACCGGGGCCGCAGAGGCATTTCGGAAGTTGCAGATACTTTCTTGCTGTCTGACAAGCTGGAAAAGCAGGTGACGGAGCTTTCCCTGGGGAACCGCCAGCGGCTTTCCCTGGCGTCCATTTTTGTGCATGACCCGGAGTTGGCCCTGCTGGATGAACCCACCCTGGGTCTGGATTCGGAGAGCATTGACCGCATGCTGGCTTACCTGTCAGCGCGTTCCAGAGAAGGCAAAACCACCCTGGTGACCTCGCATGATCACGGGGTGCTGGGCCGGATGGTCACCGAAGTGGTGCTGCTCAGGCAGGGCATTCTGGTCCCTTACCGTGAGGAGGAGCACCGCCAGGGCTGGATCAGACTCATGCTGGACCGTGCCCCGGATATGGGCATGCCTGCAGAGGTGCTCATGGATGGGGCTTCTTTGCGCCTGCCCAACCGGGTGCGCCTGCTCGCAGAGGTGTTCGAGCGCCTGGGGGCAGATGGCGTGAACATCGTTGATGTGCGCCGGGAAAACCAGCTGGAGTCCCTGATGAAAAAAGAGGAGGCCGGGCATGCTGCAGGGTTTTAGGATTGCTGGCTTCAAGGTCCGTGCGGATTTCAAGGAGCAGCGCAGGTACCCTTTGCAGATGGTTTTTGGCCTGATCACCACCGGAATTGTGCTGTGGGGTCTGGGGCTGGGGGCCGCCAAAACCAGTGGCAATGCTGCTTTTCTGGCCACCCTCTCCACCTTCATTGCCACGGCTGGGGTGACGGTGTTCTACATGATCCCCAGAGCCCTGGGTTCTGGAGACGACCATCCGCCAGAGGAGATCATGCTGTTTCCCTACAAGCTGGGCAGCCTGCTTTTGACGCTCAGCCTGACGCTGGGGGCACAACTGGCCCTGGGTTTTGGAGGCATGTACGTCCTGATGGCCTGGGCCACTCAGAACCTGCATTTTCCCATCGAATTGATTTTTGCTGCGCTGGGACTGGCGGCGGTCAGTGTGCTGGGTCTGGGAATGCTGATGTTTGCCCTGAAGATGGTGCTGCGCAAGGTGCAGAACATCTCCACGCTGGTGCAACTGGGCCTCTTTGCAGTGGCATTTGCACCCGTGCAAAACCTGGGGTCCTGGGTGGATGTGTTGCCGCTGGTGGGCGTGATCCACTGGCTTCACCAGCCCTCATGGATTGGCGCAGGATGGATCACATTTTATGGACTTGTCTGGCTTTTGATCGGTCTGCTGGCCGTTCAGATTGCAGAACACACCGTGATGAAAAGGGGGATTGCAGCCCATGCATGACGCTTTAAAAGTGGAAGGTTTGAAGAAAACGTACGGAGACAGAGAGATTCTCAAAGGCCTGGATTTCAGGTTGCCCCAGGGGGCAATGGGCCTGTACCTGGGTCCTAACGGAGCAGGGAAGACCAGCACCTTCAGGCTTCTGTCCGGTCTGGAAAGACCCGATGCCGGAGCCATTCAGGTGTTCGGGCAGCCCAGAAGCGACCTCAGCAAACGCCTGATCGGGGTGACGCTGGAAGAACCCCGTTTCTATCCCTGGCTGACCGGAAAAGAAACCCTGGAGATTGTGGGGCACTACCGTCAGGTGGAGAACCCCAGGAAGTGGGCGGTGCAGGCCCTGGAACGGGTGGGACTGGCCCATGCCATGAACCGGCCCTCAAAAGGGTACTCGCTGGGAATGCGCCAGCGGCTGTATCTGGCCTCTCAGCTCTTTCCAGAAGTGAAATTGCTTTTGCTGGACGAGCCGACCAACGGGCTGGACCTTGAAGGCCGCGAGCAGCTCTGGGCGGTCCTGAAGACCCTCACAGGTGAAGGGGTGTCCATGCTGGTGTCCACGCACCAGGTGCTGGAAGCCGAACGTTACGCCGAACATCTGGTGGTCATTCATGCCGGGCAGATCGCGTACCAGGGGTCTTACGCCCAGCTGGCTGCCAGCCGCCGTCTGGTGGTCGAGGTGGACGATCCCGAGCGTGCCCGCAACATCCTGGGCCTGCATGGCCTGCAAACCGCTGCTGCACGGGACAGCCGCGCTGTGGTGGTGGATGTGAACATCAAAGACAGCCGTCAGGTGCAGGGCATCCTGGAACAGCAGAACCTGACCGTGCTGAGCAGCCGTCCCGAAGACCTGGAAGAACTGTACTGGAGGATCAAAGATGCTGACAGCCGAGTTGCTTAAACTGAAACGCAATCCCATGGGCCTGGGTCTGGCCGTGGCAGGTCTGGCCCTTCCGGTGCTGGTGTTCGCAGCCAACCAGATGAACCCCAGCATGCAGGTGAAAGCCAACGGGGAAGCATACCTGCTTCCTGCCCATGCGGTGCTGGCCCTGCTCACCCCTTATTTGCTGGCCCTGGAAACACAGCAGGCCACCGCCAAGTGGATCCTCACCACGCCCACCTCTGCCTTAAAAGTGCTCTTTGAAAAGATTGCGGTGATTTTGCTGCTGGTGGTGCTCAGCCTGGGCGTGTCTTTCGCCCTGGGGAACCTGCCGGAAAGTGGCGCAGCCTTTGGTGCAGGACTGGCCGGAGTGGTCAGCAGCCTGGGAACGCTTGTGCTGCTGTCTGCCCTGACCCGCAATTTTGCACTGGTGCTGGTGGTGGGCTTTGCCTGGATGCAGATCATCCCGCGCATGGTGCTGGCCCTTCCCGAAAACCTGCAACCTGTGCTGGCCGCTGGCCTCCCTGGGATGGGCATCACCCACTTCTCTGGAGACAGTGAGCACCAGTGGATCCGCATTGCCATGACTGCCCTGATCTGGGCTCTGGCCCTCACCCTCTGGAAGAAGCGGGGCATCACGTTATGAAAAGCATCAAGTGGCTGATTGTGCTGGGTGCGGCCCTGGTGGGAGGGGCACAGGCAGCGTCCTGCAAAGAGCTGGAAAATGCCCAGCAGAAGTTGCACACCGCTCCTTTCACCCTGCTCAGGGACGCCACCCTTTATGTGGACAACGATGTGGCTTACCACGAAGAGGCCCGCATCGAGTTCAAAAACGGCAAATTCACCGTCAAGACCCTCAAGAAAGAGCAGAGCAAGACTGCCAGTGTGGACTACAAAGGCGATGACCAGCTTCCTGAATTTTCCTGCCATACCTTTGCCCCGCAAGGCAAACGCCTGTTGACCCGCGAGGAGATCAAGGAGATGGATGGTGGAGCCCGCGAAGCCGAATTTGTGCTCAGGGAAGGCAAACTCTTTCCTGTGCAGGTGATCGAGAGTGGCTCGGTGGGCGTGCTGTTCTTCAAGAAGAAGATCCGTTTTGAAGTGAAGTACCGTCAGAATTGACCAGAATTGAACGGTCCTGAACGCCATCCCCGCAAAGCTTTGCGGGGATGGGTCTTTTTGCAGGATGAAGCAGGACAAAACGGTCTATGCTGTACACCATGAGAGTTGTGCGCAACCGCATTCCCGTGACCGTGATCGGAGGTTTCCTGGGGGCCGGAAAAACCACCCTGGTCAACCACCTGATCCGCCAGAACCCCTACAAGCTGGGCGTGATCGTCAATGAATTTGGTTCCCTGGGGGTGGATGGTGCCCTGATCGAGAACCTTCCCGATGAAGACCTCGCCGAACTGACGGCAGGCTGCCTGTGCTGCTCGGGAAGGAACGATTTGATTGAGGCCCTGGTCAAGCTGGTCTCCAGACCCCAGCGCCCCGAGTATGTCCTGATTGAGCTTTCCGGGCTTGCAGATCCTGTTCCTGTGATGCAGACCTTGTTGGACCCCCAGGTGCGGGCGCTTTTTGAACTGGATGGTCTGGTGACCGTGCTGGACGCCCGCAATTTTTACGCCACCCTGGAGCAGAACCCCGAGATGGCCCTGCAACTGGCCTACGCCAGCAGCATCGTGATCAACAAATCGGACCTTGCAGACCAGGAATTGCTGGACCTTGTGCAGGACACCTCCAGCAAACTGGCTCCGCTGGCCAAAGTGATCCGCACCCACCACAGCGAGGTGGCCTCCGATCAGGTGCTGAACCAGAAACACTTTTCTGCAGACCTCAAAGAGGATGTGCTGGAAACCACCCACCAGCACACTGCGGGCGTCAAAAGTTTTGTCCTCAAGCACATTGAGCCCCTGGACATGATCCGCTGGCATTACTTCCTGCAGAAATTCATTCTGGAGCGCCCCGGTCATGTGCTGAGGGTCAAGGGTTTTCTGGCCTTCAAAGACATCCCAGAAGAGGTGCTGTTTCAGGCGGTGCGGGACATCTTCAGCGCGGAGGCCCTCACCGACCCCCACGACAACACCTCGCATCTGGTGGTGATTGGTCGGGACCTGGACCGCGACCTGTATCAGGCGGCTTTCCAGGAATGCTCGGGGGAACCCACCACTGCCTGAAGCTTTTTGAAACGCAGCATGAAGCCCAAATTGTCACAAAAGTTCAGAAAGCTGTCAGTTCAGACGGCTTACAATGCAAAAATCCAGCTCCTGTTGTTCTTGTCGGCACAGGTGTTCCAGCGTTTCCAGAGATGATCTGTCTGATCCCCTCATCCCACCTGACCAAGGAGTGACCCCCGTGTTTCCCATTCGCATTGAAGTTGTTGCCGAAACCCCCATGGATGTGCGGGCTGCCCAGACCAGCGGAGCCACCCAGGTGCTGATTGTCCGTCAGCTTCCAGAAGGCAGCTCCAGCAGCGACACCAAAACCATTGAAGCTTGCCTGGAACAGGCCACCATTCCCGTTTCTGTGCTGGTCAAACCCGATGCAGGCGATTACTGTTACGAAGAGGCCCGCCGCACCCGCACCCTCAAGATCCTGGAGGTGTACTGGAAGCGGGGCATCCGCAACATCACCTTTGGCGCAGAGCACGATGGCGTGTTCGACTGGGATTTGCTGGAGGAGGCCATCCACTGTGGCTTCACGGTGAATGTCAATCAGGCCTTTGACCTGCTCAGAAATCCTCAAGCCGCCTACATGAAACTGGTGCAGTACCCCAAAGTGCTGCAGATCAACACTTCAGGTGCCCCCTGGGCCACGGCAGATGGAGATTACACCCTGGAACAACTGCTGCGGTCTGCCAGCCCCCAGTTGCCCATCTTCCTGGACACTGCCGGTCACTCCGAGGACCGGGTGCTGGGACTTTTGAAAACAGGTTTGCATGGCGTTCAGCTGGGAAAAACCATCCGGGATGGTCAGGGCAAGATCAATTACGGCCTGCTGGACCGCTGGGTGGGTTTGTGCCAGAGCCTCAACAAACGCCCCAGAAGCTTCTGAAGTCAAAACCATGAAAAGCCCGGAGTGTTCCGGGCTTTCTCTTTTGAGGGCAAACCATCCCGAAAAAGGTTCAGAAAACGGTGTTTTCATGTGTTTTCATCAGGGTTTTCCCAGCATCAAACGCTGGGCTTCCTGCTGTGGAAAAGGAGCATGCTGCAACACCCAGCATGCAGCCGTTTTGCAGTCGTACTCCACCCGCCTGAAGTCCGTGAGCCAGCGCTCCGCCCTTTTCTCCAGCAACGTCCAGCGGGCCCTGGGATCTCCGTCCACCTGCTGGCTGACTGCACCTGCATTGATCACCAGATGGTCGTCAATGGCAGTCAGGCCTTCCCGGTGGGTGTGACCGCTGAGGATCACCCGTGCAGTGATCCCGACAAGGTGTTCCCGCAAATCCTGAAAGCCACGGGTGAGGTAAGGTCCCCGTTGCCAGGCCCACAACAGGTGCCCACTGGAGTCCTGCAAATCCCCATGACACAGCAGGATTTCTCCATCCAGAACGGTGGTGGTCAGGGGCAAACCCAGCAGGTGTTCACTGGCTCCAGCGGGCAACTGGGATTTCAGCCAGCGGGTGAAGGCACCGTCATGCTGCAAAAAAGGTTCGGCACTGCCCAGCACTTCGGTGGCCCCAAGTTCCCGTTGTAAGGCATAAGCCCGGCCTGGATCGGCCTGTCCGTGCACCTGGTCTCCCAGGTTCACAACCAGGTCAGGGGTCTGGGTTTTCACATCCTGCAATACAGATTCCAACGCAAAAGCATTTCCATGCACATCACTGATCACGGCAATTCGCATGCTGCCAGTGTACAGGGATGTGTGCAAGGAGGGTGCAGAACAGCAAAAAGGCGAGCTTGAAGGCTCGCCTTTGGAATTTTGAGGCTCACACCCCGAAATGAATTCTGGCTTTCTCGATGAAGCCCTCTTCTCCAGCAGGCACATCTTCTTCCTGAAAGATGGCATTGACCGGGCAGGGGGCCACACAGGCTCCGCAGTCGATGCATTCGTCCGGGTGGATCAGGAACTGATCTCCGGCATCGTAAATGCATTCCACGGGGCACACTTCAACACATGCCTGGTCTTTGGTGTCGATGCACGGACTGGTGATCACAAAAGCCATGAAGCCTCCTGTTCAAACCGCCTGAAACACTGAAAAACACTGAGAGGGCCGTGAAGTGAAGCCAGAAGGGGGGTTTAAACGCCGAAGTGAACTTTGGCTTTTTCGATGAAGGACTCTTCGCCGCCGGGGATGTCCTCCTCGGGGAAGATGGCATTCACGGGGCAGGCAGGGACGCAGGCACCGCAGTCGATGCACTCGTCGGGGTGAATCAGGAACTGGTCACCGGCGTCGTAGATGCACTCCACAGGGCACACTTCGGTGCAGGCCTGGTCTTTGGTTCCGATGCAGGGGCTAACGATGATGTGAGGCATTCTTCCACTCCTTCCTTGGGGGCTGCCCAAGGTCAATATTCAAACATTATGGGGATAAAGGGTCAGGGTTGCAAGTGTCAAGGTAGACAAATTCTCGCTTCCAGAGCGGTAATACCGACTTATCCGCTCGGATTTATCTTGCCAGAGCCTCAGGCATCCACCCCGATGGCATCTTCAAGACGCACGAACCCATCGGCTTTCAGGCGGTCCAGAATGCCCCGGTTCAGGTTGGCAGCCAGTTGTGGTCCCTCGTAAATGAAAGAGGTGTAAACCTGCAGCAAAGAAGCGCCAGCACGCAGCCTCCAGTACGCCTCATCCGCAGTGAAAATGCCTCCCACAGAGACCAGGGGCAGGTTTTTTCCCACAGCAGCACGCACATATTTCAGCACCTCGAAAGAACGGGCGGTCAGGGGTTTCCCTGAAAGCCCCCCGGTCTGCTGGGGATCATTTTTGAGGCCGTCACGGGAAATGGTGGTGTTGGTGAGGATCAGGCCAGACAGTGCAGAAGTGCGGGCCAGATCAATCACCTCATCGATCTGGGTGTCGGTGAGGTCCGGGGCAATTTTCAGCAGCACGGGTTTTCCGGCAGACACCGCAGGATCGGTCGCCACCGCCAGCAACTCTGCCAGCTTGTCTTTATCCTGCAGTTGCCTGAGGCCCGGAGTGTTGGGGCTGGAAACATTCACCACAAAGTAATCGGCGTAAGGGCTGAGGCGGGTCATGCTGGTGCGGTAATCCTCGGGGGCCTGATCCAGTTCGGTCACTTTGGATTTTCCCACATTGATTCCCAGCGGAATGCTCAGGGGGTTCTGATCGAGGCCCAGACTTTTCAGGCGCTCTGCCACCGCTTCAGAACCCTCGTTGTTGAACCCCATGCGGTTGATCAGGGCGAGGTCTTCGGGCAGACGGAACAGGCGGGGTTTCTCGTTGCCGCTCTGGGCCAGGGCCGTGATGGTCCCCACTTCCAGCGCCCCAAAGCCCAGTGCAGGCCACGCCCGCACCGCCAGGGCATTCTTGTCAAAACCCGCCGCCAGACCAATGGGATTGGGAAATTTGAGCCCGAAGCGCTCGATTCTCAGGCGGGGATCTGCAAACACCGTGAAACGTTCCAGCCCCTTTTGCAAGGCAGAAGATCTGGACACTGCAATCAGACCCTGCATCACCTGTTCGTGAATGTGCTCGGGGTCCTGGGAGAAGAAAAAAGGTTTGACCAGTTGGTACAGCATGGTAAGAGTCTAACGCAAGGGGAGAAGGGGTTGAGGAATTGGACTATTGTGCGGTTTTTGCGGTTTTGCCGAGGGCAAATCTTCAAGGCTTTGCCCAAAGCTTTTTGGTTTGACAGACAGCTTTCGTTAAAACACTCTGCGCGCTCGGCTCTCGGCTTATTTCTCCTGCCCCAGTGCAAACCCCCTGCTGAATTGCTCTTGCAGCAAGGTGAAAATCAGCAAAGGCGGCAGAATGCTGATCACGGCCCCGGCCATCACTGCGCCCCAGTCGGTGGCTCCGCCCACATCGATCAGTTTTTTCAGGCCGACCTGCACCACCTGACGGTCTTCGCTCTGCATCACCACCAGGGGCCACAAGTACTGGTCCCACACGTAAACAAATTGAATCACGGCCAGTGCCCCGATGGTGTTCCAGCTCATGGGGATCAGGATGTGCCACAGAAACCTGAGTGAACCGCAACCGTCCAGTCTGGCGGCTTCGGCAAGGCTGGTGGGGATGTTCATGAAGTGCTGCCTGAACAGAAAAACCCCTGTTGCAGAGGCCAGAAACGGCACGATGATGGCGGCGTAACTGTTGGTCCAGTGCAAATCGGTGATCAGGTTGAAAAGAGACACAATCAAAAGTTCGGTGGGCAGCATCAGGGTGAACAGCACCAGTGCAAAAACCATGTTCTTGAAGGGGAAACGGAAATACACAAAGGCCAGTGCTGCCAGCAAAGAAAGGGCGGTTTTGCCCACTGTCACAGCCACAGTCACCACAAAGGAATTGAGCATGTACTGCCCCAGTCTGGCGGTGTTCCAGGCGGTTTTGATGTTGTCCAGCAAAGACATCCCCGGGTTCATGTGCGAGGAAACCACCTGGCTGGAATCCTGGGTGGCCTTGATGGCAGCAAATACCAGTGGGAAGGCCACCAGCAAGACTGCAATGCTCAGGATGAGGTGGGTCAGGAGGTCTTTCCAGCTGATGCGCTTGCTGGATTTCTGAGGGCTTTTGAAGTCACGCACCATGGTGCACCTGCTTTCCTCCAATGCGGAATTGCAGCACCGTGATGCCTGCCACCAGAATCAGCATCAGCACCGCCTGTGCAGCAGCAAACCCGGTTTTGGCATTGGCAAACCCATCCAGATAAAGCTGGTAAATCAGAAAACTGGTGATCCCGGTCTGGCCGTACACCGGGCCACCCTTGGTGAGGATGTCCACCAGCCCGAAGCTGTCAAAAAGCGCCTGCACGACATTGGTGAACACCAGAAAGAAAGTCATGGGGCTGAGCATCGGGACCAGGATGCAACGGATGCGCTGCCAGCTTCCAGCCCCATCGATCTGCGCAGCTTCCAGGGTGTCTGCAGGCACATTCTGCAGGGCAGCCAGATAAAACACCACGTTGTACCCCAGGCTTTTCCAGATGGCGGCACAGCAGACCAGAAAAAAAGCCAGAAATGGCGTGTCCAGCCAGCGGGGTTTGATGTGAAACCAGCTGCCCAGCAGGGCATTCACCAGACCAATTTCAGGGTTGAACAGGAACAGCCACAGCGTTCCTGCAATGGCAGGGGAGAGGGCATAAGGATAAATCAGCAACAGGCGGTAAATTTTTGCCCCTTTGATCGGTCTGTTGGCCAGCAAGGCCAGCAAAAACGCCAGGGCGATCCCGCAGGTCACGGTGATGGCCATGAAAACCAGCGTTTGCAGGATGCTCTGGTGGTACACCGGACTGGACAGCAACTCGATGAAATTCTCCAGCCCCACAAAACGCTCGGTGCTCAGAAAAACACTGCTCTGGTAAGCACTGAGCCGCAAAGTCTCGATGGCTGGAAAATACAGAAAGACGGCCAGAATCAGCAGGGACGGCAGCAAAAACAGCCAGGGCAAAAGGCGGCTTTTGAAGATGCCCTGCTCTGGTGGTGCAGCCTGAGCTTTCTTTTTTTGGGTCGGCGGGTTTTCGGTGGTGGTCTGGGTCATGTGGGTTCCTTGTTTGAGATGGCCTGGGGGGAGATCCCCCTGTGCCGCACTTCGTTTGGTACTGTCCCCCGTCAGCGTTGGGGGATTTCTCTCGCTCTACACCAACCCCCTTTTGTTAAGGGGGGACCGCTTCGAGCAGCGCGAGAAGCAGGGGGGATCTGGCCTCAAAACTTCCAGCCGAGGACAGCCCTGATCAGGGAAAATCCTCCCCTGCATGGGGAGGAAGCAAGTGAAATGAGCAAGGTGGGGTTGGGGTGGAAAGGTTTATTGGAAGTTCTTGTTGTAATCCTGGATGGCCTTGTCTGCCCGGCTCTTGGCTTCTTGCAGGGTGGCATCCACGCTGCTGCCAGAGAGCACCTTCTGGATGCCTTCTTCGATGATCTTGCGCACTTCAATGAAGCTGCCCAGCAGAGCGCCGCCGGTGGCCACATTGGGTTCGGTTTTCAGCAACTGGTTGAAGGCCACGGTTTGCACGGGGGCCTGGGTGAACCAGCCTTCCTTTCTCAAGAGGCCCACGCTGCTGGTTCTCACGGGGTAGTAACCGGTCAGTTTGTGCCATGCCGCCATGTTTTTGGAACTGGTGAGGTACAGGGCGAAGTCCAGAGCGGCATCCGCCTGTTTTTCATTGATGTTTTTGGCGATCCACAGGGAAGCGCCTCCGATCACCACACCATTGCGTTTTGCTCCGTCTGCGATGGGCAGCACACCCACACCCATCTTGAAGCCTGCTTTTCTGGCGGCGTCCCCGATGTTGCCAATGTCTGCCGTGGAGGTGATGTGAAAGACCACCTTCTCATTGGTGAAAATGGCGTCGCTGCCATCCCAGTCTTCCAGTTTGCCGCTGGAGGTGTAGTACCCTCTGTCGCTGAGGGTTTTGAACCAGTTGAAGATTTTCTTGCTGGCCGTGCTGTTCAGGTTGGATTCGGTGGCGCGTCCCTTGCGTCCGTTGTCGTTGTTGACCAGGGCTGCACCCTGCTCGGCCATCCACTGTTCAAAGAACCAGGAGTGGATGTTGAACCCGATGCATTTGATGTCGCTGCTCTGCAGTTTGATTTTCTCGCAGGCTTTCAGCACGGCACCGTAGGTGGTGGGTGGGCGGCTGGCATCCAGGCCCAGTTGCTCCATCAAATCCTTGTTGTAGTACAGCACCGGAGAAGAGGAGTTGAAAGGCAGGCTGTTCACCTTGCCTCCAATGGTGTAGTAGTTCAGCACGGGCTTGATGTAATCGCTGTAATCGACCTTGCCAATGCCCCCCACAGGCTGGAAGATGCCGCTGTCCCAGGCGAGCTGGCTGCCCACCTCCACCACCTGCACCAGGGCAGGGGCTTTGCCCTGGCGGGAAGCCAGGATGGCGGCCTGCAGGGTGTCGTTGTAAGAGCCTTTGTAGGTGGGAACCACTTTCACATCGCTGTGGGTCTTGTTGTACTCATCGGCACGGGCCTGAATGAAGGCGCTGCGTTTGGCATCTCCGAAGGTGTACCAGAAATCCACGGTGAGGGGTTCGGCCTGCGCCAGCCCAAAAGAACCCAGCAGCAAAGTCAGCATCCAGCGTTGGTTCAGGTGTTGTTTCATGTGTGAGACCTCCGGTGTGTGCAGATGGATGTCAAGCCACACACCAGCAGGACTGGACCGCATTTTGGATCCAATCCCGCAATGCCTTTATTTCTAGGCCCGGGGTGTCACCGCAAAGTCAGTGCATGGTCATTGCAGGGTCAGGTCGGGTCAAGCCAGACCAGAAAAGGTCACCTTGACGCTTTGGTTACACTTTTTCCCCATTTGTGCAACACATCAGGTATGATAAGAACCGTGAAGCCCGGTGCCCTCAACGTGTCATACCTCACCGACCAGGGAAGAATCAGAAACCTGAACGAGGACGCCATTCTCACCCTTACGCTGCCTTATGGCGGGCTGTATGCGGTGGCGGACGGCATGGGTGGACACCGCTCGGGCGATTATGCCAGCCAGCTGGCTTTAAAAGAACTGCAACAAACCTATGCCAGGGAAAAATCCCCCAACCCCCACCGGATTTTGCAGGCGGTGGAGGCCGCAAATCAGGCGGTCTATCAGGCCTCCAGATCGCCAGACAAAAGGGGCATGGGCACCACCCTCACCACCATCCTGATCGAACACAATTACGCCTGGATCGCCAACATCGGGGATTCCAGGGCTTACCTGTACCGGGATGGGGAGCTTTCCCAGGTCACCCGTGACCACTCCTGGGTGGCAGAACAGGTGCGAGCGGGCATCATCACCGAAGAAGAAGCCCTCAAGCACACCATGCGCAATGTGCTGATCAACGCCATGGGCAGCTCCAGAGACGTCAAACTCGACCTCTACATGCAAGAACTGCAATATGGTGACCTGCTGCTGATCTGTACCGATGGCATCCACAGCATGCTGATGGACTCCCAGATCGAACAGGTGCTCAAGGCCTCCCAGTTCCCGGAAGACAAGGTCAAAACCCTGGTGCATGAGGCCAACGAGGCGGGTGGCATCGACAACATTTCTGCCATTGTCATTGAAGTGCAGAAACTGCGGGCACAAAAACCCCCGGTGAAAGCCTACGCAGTGCCCCAGAGCCCCCAGGGCATCCAGTACTATTACGATCTGTTTGGCACCCGCCAGCAAGGCAACCTGCTGTGGCTGTGGGTGATGCTGGGCGGACTCTTTTTGCTGTTCATCGAGGTGGTGCTGCTTACCCGCCACACCCCTGGCAGCTGAGCACCAGACAGCTCGAGGGCAGAAGTCCAGTCAGCACAGGCCCCTTTCACCGAAAATCGGTAAGATGATGGGCATGAAAGAACGCATCAACACCCCAGAAGCCCCTGCAGCTCTTGGTCCTTACTCACAAGCCATCCGTCAGGGCAACCTGGTGTTCCTCAGCGGCCAGATCCCCCTCAACACCAGCAACGAAGTCGTCGGAGAGAACGTCACCGACCAGACCCACCAGGTCTTCAAAAACCTGATTGCTGTGCTGACCGCCGCGGGCACCGACCTCAGCAAGGTCCTGAAGGTGACCGTGTTTCTCAAGGACATGAACACCTTCGCCGACATGAACGCTGTATTCTCCCAGTACATGCCTGAACCCTACCCTGCCCGCAGCACCATCGAAGTGGCCCGCCTGCCCCGCGATGTGCAGGTCGAGATTGAGTGCATTGCAGTGGTGGAATGACCCCCTGCACGCGTTGCACTTGTGCTGTCCCCCTACAGAGGGGGACATTTTCTTGTTTACCATTCTGGAGGCCAGATCCCCCCTGCTTCTCTCATTGCTCGAAGCGGTCCCCCTTAACGAAGGGGGGTTGGTGAACAACCCATATGGAAACCAACCCAGACACCCAACAATCTCCTTAAAAAAGGGGGTTGGTGAACAACCCACATGGAAACCACCCCAGCCAAACAACAATCCCCCTTCGTTAAGGGGGACCGTTCAGAGCGCAGCGAAGAACAGGAGGATCTTACCCCCAGAAATCTTTTACTCGTACCCCAGTTGCCTCAGCGCTTCGGGATCTTCACGCCAGTTGGGCATGATTTTCACGTGCAGCTTCAGGAAGATTTTGGTGTTCAGGAAGACTTCCAGTTGTTTTCTGGCCCCCTGCCCAATTTCTTTGAGTTTGCTGGCCCCTTTGCCAATCACGATGGCCTTGTGTCCGGGGCGTTCCACAATCACATCACAGTAGATTTCGATGATGCCGTCAGGACGGTCTTCCCAGTCGGTGACGCGGGTGGCCACAGCGTAAGGGAGTTCTTCTTCCAGGCGTTTCATGGCTTCTTCGCGGATGATTTCTGCAGCCCAGTTTTCACGGGACTGGTCGCTGCGGCTCTTTTCATCGAAGAAGAAGGGGTTTTCGGGGAGCAGGCTGAACAGTTGCAGCCTCAGGTCCAGCAGGGACTCGGGGTGCTCCTGGGCACTGAGGGTGCGGGTGCCGAATTCACGCTCACCCAGCAGGTTGCCGTACAGCCTGAGGGCTTCCTCGGGGTACTTGGAGGCGTCCAGTTTGTTGCCCACCACGATCAGCGGTTTGTCGATGTCCTTGATGGTGCGGGACACCATCACATCTTCCTCGGTGGGAGGGTGGCGCAAATCCACAATCCACAGAATGGCGTCCACGTCGGACAGGGCGGCCTGGATTTCCTCGTTCATGTACTTGCCCAGGGCGTCCTTGGCCTTGTGCATGCCCGGGGTGTCCACAAAGACAATCTGGTGCTGGTCCTCGGTGAGGATCCCGCGGATGCCCCGACGGGTGGTCTGGGGGCGATTGGTGATCGGGGCAACTTTGACCCCGAGCATGTTGTTCAGCAGGGTGGATTTACCCACGTTGGGTTTGCCAACGATGGCAATGAAACCAGAGTGGGTGGAGGTGTTTTGAGCGTCAGTCACCTTTACAGTTTAGCATTCATGGGTGAGGGGTTAAGAGCAGAAGGCAGAAGGCAGAAGGCAGAAGGCAGAAGGCAGAAGGCAGAAGGCAGAAGGATTTGTGATCTGCCGAGAGCCGAGGGCCGAGGGCATCTGAAGCCTGGGAACGGGCATCTTAAAGGACAATCCTTTAAATAAAGCTGTAGCCTTTGCTTTTTTGCCCTCGGCCCTCTGCCCTTGGCTCTCGGCGGGTGAAGCCCCCATCAGACAACAAAAAGACTTTTGCCCCATTGTGCATTAGAATGCTCTCCATGAGTATTCTTCCTGACTGGCGAATCCGGGAACTGGCCCAAGAAGGCATGATTGAACCCTTCGAGGAGCGCCTGGTGCGAAACGCCCAGAATGCCGGAGTGATCAGCTATGGTCTTTCCAGCTTCGGGTATGACCTGCGCTGTGCTCCCGAGTGGAAGGTGTTTGTGAACGCCTTCAACACCGTGGTGGACCCCAAAGACTTTGACCCCAAGGGGTTCATTGATGTGGTTTCCGAAGAGATCATCATTCCCCCCAACAGTTTTGTGCTGGCCCGCAGTGTGGAATACCTCAAAATTCCCGATACGGTGATGGTGGTGGCCCTTGGAAAAAGCACCTATGCCCGCTGCTTCAGTGAAAACACCCGTGTGGCCCTGGCAGATGGCACCTCGCCCACCCTCAAGGAAATGGCAGAACGTTCTGCCCAGGGAGAGGCTTTCTTTGGTTATTCCCTGAACGAGCATGGCAGAATCATTGTCACCCTGCTGGAATCTCCACGCCTGATCGGTCAGGACAGGCTGCTGGAAATTGAACTGGACAACGGAGAGGTCATTGAGGCCACACCGGACCATGAATTCATCACCAGAGATGGTCGCAGTGTGCAGGCAGGAAGCCTGAAAGCAGGCGACTCCCTGATGCCCCTGTACCGCAAAGCCTACAGGGGGTATGAGATGGTGTACCAGCCCCTTTCGGGGCACATGTATCCCACCCACAGGCTGGCAGATGAGTGGAACCTGCAAAACGGCATTTACGAGGATGCTCCGGGCACCCACCGCCACCACCAGGACCACAACCGCCGCAACAACAACCCCTGGAACATCACCCGTGTGGATGCCAGCGAACACATCCGCATGCACAATGCCATCACCTACCTCAGCCAGGAACAGGGTGGGGCATTTGACCCGGCAGAACACAGCCTCAGCATCAAAGATGCCCTGGCAGAACTGCGCCAGAATGACACCTGGTACAGAAAATACCGTGCAGCCCAGAGTGTGAAGGCCAGCAACTTCTGGCAGGATGAACGCTATGCAGAAGCCCGTGGCAAATTGCTGCTGAAGCACCTGACCCGCTGGACTGCTGCAGAACGTGAAAAGCAGCAGGAACGCCTGAGAGCGGCTTACCAGAACCCAGAATTGCGCGAAAAAATCGGACAGCTTTCCCGTGCTGCCTGGAGCAAAGCTTCAGATGCCCGCATTTCCAGACAGCAGGAAATTGCTCGCAACATCCGCCTCAGACCCGAAATCAATGAAGAAACCGTGCGTCAGGCGCTGGATGAAACCGGCTCCATTCGGGGTGCGGCCAGAATGTTGAATTGTGACCGCAGTGTTTTCAGGCGTTTCCGTCATGTGGTGCAAGCCTTCAAAGGCACCGAAGTGGTCAACCACAAAGTGGTGTCCATCCGCGAAAAAGAAGGCCAGCACGATGTGTACTGCCTGACCGTTCCAGAGGCTGGAAACTTTGCTCTGGAAGCCGGGGTCTTCGTGCACAACTGTGGCATCGTCGCAAACGTAACGCCTCTGGAGCCCGGCTGGGAAGGCCATGTGACCCTGGAGTTCTCCAACACCACTCCCCTCCCGGCCAAGATGTACGCCAATGAGGGCTGCGTGCAACTGCTGTTCTTTGAAGGTGAGCGCCCTGAAGTCACCTACCGGGACCGTGGCGGCAAATACCAGGGCCAGACCGGTGTGACCCTGCCCAAGCTGTAAAAAAGCAGGCATCAACAAACCTCCACCAGAAACCAGCACAGGTGCTGGTTTCTGGTGGAGGTTCTCTTTCTGAGGCAAAGGTGTATTGCCCTCTGGACAAAAACATGCGTTGGGATTTGATGCGTCTTCTGCCTTCTGCCCTTATTTTAACTGCACATCCCCCAGAATCCTGGTCGGGCTTTCGCTGCCCCCTTCGGGTTCCAGTGAGACCAGCAAGGCTTCCAGACCAATGGTGTTCACCTGCAGGGTGCGCAGTTTGATGGTGCCCAGGGGCTCGATGTTGTCTCCTAGCACGCTCCAGACCTGATAGACGCTGCCTTCTTTTGCAGGCTGGTTCATCACCAGCAGGGCCTGCCCATCGTCTTTTTTCAAAAGTGAGGCGAACTGGGTGTTGTCTGTTTTTTCGATGGGCAGCATTTTTGCATTTGCTGCCAGCCAGGTTTCAATGGTGCGGGTTTCCTGCTGCTCCGGGTTGCCTCCGGTCAGGTAAGGCAGGCCCATCCATGCACCTGCGCCCAGCACCAGAATGCCCCCAATCACCCAGGGCAGGATGCCCACTGGTTTTCTTCTTGCCAATACCGTCATGCATCATCACCCAGTCCTCGGAATCCCTTTCATTTTAGGAGCCTGAGTGCAGAAAAAGGGCCACTGTCAGCACAGCAATTTGATTGATTTGGGGAGGTGTTTTCAAGGGGTGTGGGGATGCTTACAGAAAACCACCTGCAACGCTGGATACCGTACCCGAATTTACTGATGTTCCAGCAGAAGAAGTGAACAATGACTCGCAGCCAACCCTGTTTTTCGAGTGTTTCCAAACGTGTTTCAGCCAGGAGGAAGACCATGAGCGAAGAGCAAAAGAACGATCCTGTGGTGAACCCCCAGACCGAAGACCAGACCCTCACCACCCGTCAGGGACATCCGGTGTCTGACAACCAGAACCTGCGCACGGTGGGAGAAAGAGGACCCACCACGCTGGAGAACTACCATTTTCTGGAGAAGATCACCCACTTTGACCGGGAACGCATTCCCGAGCGGGTGGTGCATGCCAGAGGGGCCGGGGCACATGGGTATTTTGAGGCTTACGGCAAGGTGGGAGATGAACCCATCTCCAGATACACCCGTGCAAAACTTTTCCAGCAGGCAGGGAAGCAGACCCCGGTTTTTGTGCGTTTCTCGACGGTGATTCACGGGAACCATTCACCTGAGACCCTGCGTGACCCCCGCGGTTTTGCTGTGAAGTTCTACACCGAAGATGGCAACTGGGACCTGGTGGGCAACAACCTCAAGATCTTTTTCATCCGGGACGCCATGAAATTTCCAGATCTGGTGCATGCCTTCAAGCCCGATCCCGTCACCAACATCCAGGACAGCGAACGGATTTTTGACTTCATCTCTCAGACGCCAGAAGCCACCCACATGATCACCTTCCTGTTTTCGCCGTGGGGCATTCCAGCCAATTACCGGGAGATGCAGGGCAGTGGCGTGAACACCTACAAGTGGGTCAATCAGGACGGTCAGGCGGTGCTGGTGAAGTACCACTGGGAGCCCAAACAGGGCATCCGCAACCTGACTGCAGATGATGCCGCCCTGATTCAGGGCAAGAACTTCAGCCATGCCACCCAGGATCTGTACGAGGCCATCGAGCGCGGTGAATACCCCGAGTGGGAACTTTGCGTTCAGATCATGTCTGATGGGGAGCATCCAGAACTGGACTTTGATCCCCTGGATCCCACCAAACTCTGGCCGCAGGAGCAGTTCCCTTTCCTGCCTGTGGGCCGCATGGTGCTGGACCGCAATCCCATTGATTACCACGCAGAGGTGGAACAGGTGGCTTTCGGGACCGGGGTGCTGGTGGATGGTCTGGATTTCTCGGATGACAAGCTGCTGCAGGGCCGCACCTTCTCTTATTCGGACACCCAGCGTTACCGGGTGGGCAGCAATTACCTGCAGCTTCCGGTGAACGCCCCCAGAACCCACGTGGCCACCAACCAGAGGGGCGGGCAGATGGCCTATCATGTGGACCTCGCAGAAGGCCAGAACCCCCACGTCAATTACGAACCCTCTACCCTGGGCGGCCTGAAAGAAGCTGCACCTGCAGGAAAAGACCACACCCCCAGAATTGAAGGCAATCTGGTGCGCCAGAAAATCTCTCGCACCAACGATTTTGCGCAGGCTGGAGAAACCTACCGCCGCCACACCGATGTGGAGCGCAACGACCTGATCAGCAACCTGGTCAGTGCCCTCAAAGACTGCGCCCCGCACATCCAGCAGCAGATGGTCAAACACTTCACCCTGGCGGATGAAGATTATGGTCGCAGGGTGGCGGAAGGGCTGGAAATGGACTTTGTCAGCTTCAAAGAAAGTCTGGCCCAGGGGGTCAGGCAGGCCGAAGAAGAAAGTGTAGAGGGCAAGCCCTACTGACCTGGATGCACCACCAGAAACCCCGGAATGTTCCGGGGTTTTTCCGTTCAGGATGGGTTACACTCAGGCATGGCTGAATTGAACTGGATGTTCGTGAAAATTGGGGTCCCGGTGTGGCTCCTGCTCATGCTGGGCTGGTTCTTTGTGGGGTGGTACCGGGCGAACTTGTTGCGGGATGTTCATTCAGAAACAGCAGATCTGCGGGCAAAACAAAAGAAGCCCCTGTAAAGAGGCTTCCGGGTCTGGTGGATCGTGTAGGAATCGAACCTACAACCCGCTGATTAAGAGTCAGCTGCTCTGCCGATTGAGCTAACGATCCGTGACCCTCATCCTAGTCCTGCTCCTGCAGCATGTCAAGGATTTTCGGACGGATCCGCCCGATCAAGTAGAGGCTCCCGGCCACCAGTAGGCCACCTTGCTCAGGGGTGGCAGCCAGAGCTGCTTCCAGTGCCTGCTCGGGATTCTGAACCACCTGACCGGGGTGCATCCGGGCCAGTTCTGCAGGGTCCAGGCCCAGTTCGCCTGGGTTGGTGTAAATGATTTTTCCTGCCAGAGGAGCCAGCGCATCCAGCGTTTCTTTTGCATCCTTGCGGGCCATGATCCCAAAGAGCAGGGTGCTGACATTTCTAAAATTCTGGGCGAGTGCACGGGCAGCATGGGGGTTGTGGGCACCATCCAGAATGACGGCCTTGCTGCCAATTTTGAACATTTCCATGCGTCCTGGGTGCTGGGCATCCAGGGCGGCTTCGTAAACAGAGGTCAGGTCTTTGTCCAAACGCTTGATGTATGGGCTGGTGGCTCCACACCGCTCTGTCTCAAGCCGGTCTTCTTCCTTCCAGTGTTTTACTCGATGTCCTTTAAGGAACAGGACCCGCAAAGCGGCAAGAGCCAACCGTGCATTGCTGACCTGATGGCTTCCGGTCATTCTGGGTGGCCGGGGAATCGTAAAAAGGTGCGGATGGTACTGGGGGGTATATAAAGGTGCTCCCCGATCTTCAGCAATCTGGGTGATGACCCTCAGGGCTTCTCCTGCGGCTGTGGTCAGGACAGGAACCCCTGCACGGATGGCTCCTGCCTTGTCTTTTGCAATGTCCCGAACGGTGTTTCCCAGGGTGGCCTGGTGGTCCAGATCCACGTTGGTGATCAGGGTGGCGACCACATTCTCAAGTGCATTGGTGGCGTCTTTCTCTCCCCCCACACCAGCTTCAATGATGGCCCAATCCACTGTTTCTTTCTGAAAGTGTCCCATGGCCATGCCAAACGACAACTCAAAAAATGGCATGTCTGGGGCATGAACTTTGGCCCATTCAATAAAAGCAGCAATGTCCTCTCCAGGGATTTCCTGGAGGTTCACCCGAATGCGCTCACTGAAATTTGTGAGGTGTGGACTGGTGAATTTGCCCACATTCATGTGTCCAGCACGCAATCCCGCTTCCAGCATCGTACACACAGAACCCTTCCCGTTCGTCCCAATCACATGAATGACTTTGATGTCTTTTTCGGGGTTTCCCAGCAAGGCCAGGAGTTTTCTGGCCCGCTCGGGGGTGCGGTCTTTCCCTGCCCGGGTCCGTGAATACAGCCAGTCATAATCAGGCGTCATGGTCTTGCCATTGTATGGAATAGCATCCCCTTTCGTTAAGGGGGACAGTGCAAACGGAGTGAGCACAGGGGGATCTTTCCTGTACCCTTTCATGCAATCCCTCGAACCTGTTGCTAAACTGAAACGACATGCGTTTTCTGACCCTGCTCTGTGTGCTTTTGCTTTCTGTGTGTTCTGGCGCATTTGCCCAGGACGTGCAGATCCGGGTGCTGGTGGCCCAGCAAAACAAAATTCAACTGTTGCTTCCTTTCGCCCATTATGTGATGGGGCCGGATGGCACCGTGATTTACCAGAGCAGCACTCCGGTCCAGTGGGACCTGGAGATGAAATCCGGGCACATCCAGATCAACGGTCAGGATTCGGGTCGGGACACCCTGCACTTCCAGGAAACGGTGGCGGCCCAGAGTTTGCTGCTGAATGGGGTGCGTTACCGGGGGGCCATGAGCATTTACGGCCAGGGCAGCAACCTCACGGTGGTGAACACCCTCAACATTGAGGATTACCTGCGCAGCGTGGTTCCGGCAGAGATGCCTCCAAGCTGGCCCATCGAGGCCCTCAAGGCCCAGGCCATCATTGCCCGAACCTATGCCATTGAGCGCCTGAACCCCAAAGGGCTTTATGATTTGTGCGCCACCCAGCAATGCCAGGTGTACAAAGGGCAGTCCTCAGAGCACCCTCTGGTGGATGTGGCCATTTCGCAGACCTACAAGCAGATCATTGCCTTCAACCAGCGGCCTGCCAAGACGTTTTTCTCCAGCGACAACGGCGGGTACACAGCCAGCAGTGCCGAGGTGTGGGGAAGCAACCTGCCTTATCTGGTGGCCCAGCCAGATCCGTTTTCGGTGGGTCCCAGGAGCAGCTGGCAACTCAACATTTCTTTCAGCCAATTGACTTCCATCGCACGTGGGTATGGCTTTAAGGGCACGGCCACCGGTTTCCGCATCGACAAATACAGCGGTTCTGGACGGGTGGTGCAGGTCAGTGTGCTTTCTGATGGAGCAGCCTTTGCCCTTTCGGGTGCAGAAGCAGGAGGCATCATCCGGGCCTTTGGGGGTTATTCCACCCGTGTGGCAGCGCAAACCAATGAAAATGGCGTGGTGATTGTGGGTGCAGGATTTGGTCACGGGGTGGGTCTGTCCCAGTACGGAGCCAAAGGCATGGCCGAAAAAGGGTACTCCTCAGACCAGATTCTGGGCTTTTATTACCCCGGGGTGTCCAGGGGGGGCTATGTGATTGCAGGTCCAGCACCTGAGAGACAGACCAGCAAACCATTAATGGCGCTGAATCCCCTCTCATGGAACTGACACCGTTTCCCTTTAACGTTAGAACATCGACATGAGGGTGTTACGTTTTTTCATTGTCTTCATCATGGTTGTGTTTGGCTGGGCCCAGGCCCGCACCATCGAGATTGTGCAGGCGGGTCAGCTTGAACTGCGCAATGTCACGCTGGATGATGGGTCCGTGCAGGAGTACATCATCCTGATTGGCACACCGGTTGAATTGAAGATTGACGACAGTGTCATCCGGGCCAACCGGGTGGAATACAACAAGAGTGCCCGTGAATTGCGCCTGATTGGCCGGGCCAAGTACATCACCCAGAACAAGAACGCAGATGGCACCACCACCGACCAGACCCTGGAGGGAGAAGACCTCAAGGTCAACCTGGAGATTGAAGGGGTGGAAGGGGAAGATGTTTTCATCACCACCCAGAACATCCTGGTGAAAGGGGACGCGGTGCAGCGCATTCCCGGACAGATTGGGGTGCAGGGCGGGTATTTCACCCCCTGCGCCAGGTGTGGACGGACCCCCAACGATTATGCTTTCACGGCCAGCACCATGTGGATTTATCCAGGCAACCGTCTGGTGGCCTACGACGTGAAGGTGCTGATTGCCGACACCCCGGTGTTTTACCTGCCTGCTCTGGTGTTCATGCTGAACAAGGAACGTCCCACCAAACTGGAGATCGGTCAGGATGAAAAAGATGGCTGGACGGTGGGTGCAGATCTGCCTTACCTGATCAGTGCGGATTCTTTTGGGACCCTCTATGTGGATTACTACCAGAACCGGGATGTGCCGCTGGGCATCAAAATTGACCACACCCTCTACAATGCTTTTGGTCAGCAGAACACCAGCAAATTCCAGGTGTTGATGGACCCCAAACCTGTGGGCAGCCAGGGGGTCTACTGGGTGTTCAATGTGGATGTGAAAGGCAACCAGCCTGCCCTGGCCGCCAAAAGTGGACTGGATTATTCGTTCACCGCCAGCCGGGATGACAGAAGCAGCTTCAACATCATCCCTGTGCAGGCAGAAGTCAAAGGAGAATGGGAAGCCTTCTCGGTGCGGGTGGGGTACTTCAATGTGATCGATGGCGACACTGACCCCCAGGTGGCCCTGCCTTACCAGACCCGCAAGTTGCCAGAAGTGGAATTTGACCCCAAATCGGTGAAGGTCTTCCGGGTCACTTACGATCCCAAACTGATCCTGGGGTACTACGAGGGGCCATCCAACCCCCTCAACCCCAGTGCCCGTCGGGCAGGAGAGCGCATCGCTGCATTCCGGGCCATGTACAGCCACACCCTGAGCTGGTCCTGGAAACCCTGGTCCACGGCAGATCTGAACATCAATCAGAGTTTCACCGGACAGTACTTCTCTACAGATGAGCGGGCTGTGGAGCAGAATTTCACGGCAAATTTCAGCAACACTTTTTCTGCCGGGAACAGCATCAGTTTGAATTACACCTTTGGTTATTCGGAAGGGGAGACCCCTTTCACTTTCGATTCGGTGTTCAAACGCAAAAACCACACGCTGGGGGTCACCGTCAATCTGCAACCTGCGCCAGAGATGAGCCTTTCTGCCCAGCAGACCATTGATTTTGAGAAAAAACGGGATGAGCAGCCTTCCGGGACCGCCACCCTGAACTACAACCCCAAGCCCATCAGCATCTCTGTGACCTACCGGGAGAATGTGTTCAAACACCAGCCAGAAGCCATCAGTGGCAGCTTCAACATCAACCAGGACACCCTGAGTTTGCGGGTTTCCACCTCTTACGATTATGGCAATCCTGATCCTGACCCTGCCAAAAACCGCCCCGGAAAATTTGGTCCCCTGTATACGGATGTCAGCTACACCTCACCAGACAGGTTTTATGCCACCTCCCTCAAGCACGTGTATGACCTGGATAAGCAGCAGGCCATCAGCCTTCAGGCCAATGCCAGTTTCACTGGACCTCTGGAAGGTCTGGACGAGCTGTTTGGGGTGACCCGCTGGGAGGATTACACCCCTTCCACCTACAGTGCCACCCTGGAGGAGCTTTACAATTACCAGTCCTCCCTGTGGAGTGGGACGCTCACTGCCTCCAGAGAACAGGTTAAATTTACGGTGACCCACAGCCTCAACACCGGAGCAGATGTGAACCAGATCTGGAAAGGCAGCCTGAATGCCCGACTGGACATCGGAAATTTTTATGCTGCTTTTGCAGGCCCTCTGGACCTCAACCGCAGGGGGTTTTTCACCAGACCCACCCTGGAGGTCAGCTACAGCCAGAGTGTTTCTGGCATTGATTTGCGCACTGGAGCCACCCTCAACATCAAAGGCCTGGACCAGCAACACACCGACCTGAAGAGTGCTTACCTGAACGGCCAGTGGTGGGTTTCGGATTTCCTGGGGGTGCAGGGCAATGTGTCTTACCTGGGGGAGTGGGATGCTGGAGAAAAGAACCGCACCGACACCCTCACCCTGAATCCCCTGACCATCACCACCACTTTTGGTCGGGAAGGCAACGAACCCCAGTGGATTTTCTCTGCCAGCGTGCTGCAACAGACCTACAAATGGACCAATGGAGAATACACCGGACCGCAATTTGATCCCACCCTCAAGCTGGTTTACAACCGCTGCTGCTGGACCAGTTTGCTGGAATGGTCTCCCAACAAGGGCACCTTCCGTTTTGCTGTGAACCTGATGCAGGGCAATTACATGGACATCATCAAAGGCTCCCCTGAGACGGGCATTCAGGGCCCTTTCTAGGAGGATTGGCATGCGGCATGTTGTGCTCAGCCTGACCCTGCTGCTGGCCCTGACGGCCTGCACAGGAACCAGTGAACCTGAACTGGCTTTCAAATTGGTGGTGCAGGACCAGACTGCGGATGCCAGGGTGCAGCTGAAGGCTTTCAAGGTGTTGACGGACCTTACCGCCCTGACCCCTCTGGAAGTGGATGGCGTGGCCACTGGCCTGCAAAACACCCAGACCGGCACGTACCTGTTTGCAGGTTTTGAGAACCGCGTTGATGTGTATGTCGGAGACCCTGATGCAGAAAGTGGACTGAAGCTCTCCCGGTCTTTTGCCACGGGAGACAGTGGGGTGTTCAAGATCGATGACTGTGCAGATCCAGTGAAGCTGAGCCGCCCCTCCCTCAGCCCGGCAGAGAATGTCCTGGTGGTGCTGGGACAGTGTGGAACCTCTGACAGCAAACAGCGGCTCTGGACCATCAACCTCAATGTGGGCACCCCTGCCAGCTGGACCCCCGTGGCCATCTGGAGCAACCTGGTGACCCCCATCAAATTTTTTGCTGCAGGGAACGATCGGGTGTTCTTTGCCCAGGAGAATGCAGCATCCAAGGATTTCACCCTGAATGCAGTGTCTTACACCTTCCCTTTTGACCGGGAAACCAGTGGAGCCAAAACCCTGCCCACCACCCTCAAAGGCCTGGAGGTCTGGAAAGGCAGTTTGCGCTACTCTGATGGCAGCAAGGTGCGCACCATCAAGACCCTCACCACCCTGGAAACTGCAGATCTGGTGACTTACCCGGCCACCAGCCTGATCCGCAAGCAAACCCAGTTGCTTGCCGTGGGCAAGGATGTTTCCACCGCCTGTTTGCTGGATGACAGCCCTGCCTGTGACTCTGGAGCGGATGTGATTCAGCTTGCTGGAGTGCAGGATGTCACCTTCGACCTGAATGGTTATGCCTGGATGGTTGCGGGTGCTTCTGGGTCTTTTTCGCTGTATCGTGTGGACATTGTGGCAGCCAACAAACAGGCCGAATTCAAAGCAGGATCCCTGAAAAACGCCAGAGGTGTGGCATGGCTGGTGGATTGAACGAACAGCACGAATGGACCCAGGATTTGACCCTGGACCATGTGGCCATTGCCACTGCAGACTTGCAGCAGGGGTCCCAGCCTTATCTGGCGCTGGGTTTGAAAGCGCTGGAAGAAGATGAAGAAGTGGTTTCTCAGGGGGTGCGGGTGAGGGTCTTTGAACTGCAAGGGGTGCTGATTGAATTGCTGGCCCCCACCCGGCCGGACAGCCCCATCCAGGCTTTTCTGGACAAAAAGGGACCGGGTCTGCACCATCTGGCGTTTAGGGTGCCTGATCTGGAGGCAAAAGTGCAGGAACTGCAGCAACAGGAAGCCCGCTTCATTGGGGATGCTCCCCGACCTGGTCGGGCAGGCTCCAGGGTGATTTTTCTGCATCCCAGATGGGGTGAGGGCACATTGATCGAACTGGTGGAGCATCCATGAGGGTTGGCTGGTGGCTGTTCGCCCTGGTGTACATGGGGGTGATTTATGCTTTCTCTGCCCAGTCGGGCAGTGCTGTGGGCATTCCTGCACCCTGGGACAAAGTGGCCCACACCCTGGAATACCTGGGACTGGCTTTTGTGCTGGGCAAGGCCACCCGCAGCTGGACTGCAGCCTGGATGCTGGCGGCCTGGTATGGCGCACTGGATGAGGTGCATCAGGCTTTTGTGCCGATGCGCATGGCGGGCATCGACGACTGGTGGTTTGATGTGCTGGGCGGCTTTCTGGGCAGCAGGCTGGGCACCTCCAGAGAACGCAAAAAGCAACCTCCAGTGGCCCGGGAAGATGAATTGCAGTACACCCAGAATTTTGATTGATTTTGCCTGAGGTTCAGGCCGCCAGTTGTCTGGTCCGCAGGGTGTTCAGGGCGGTCAGGTGTTGCAGGTAACCCCGCACCCAGCCCAGAAAACAGATCAGCAAGATGGCATGCAGGCCATGCAGGGTCAACTGGGCGTATCCCATCCAGTGGGTGGGAACTGCATTGAAAGGCAACAGCAGCAGTTGCAGCAGGTGCTGTCCTTGCAGCAGCAACACCAGCAGGTTGACAGCACCATAAGCTTTTTGCAGGGTTTGGATGTTGTCCTGGCCTTGCAGGCGGGTTTGCAGGGCGTGGGTCCAGCGTTCCAGGGCCACCCACAACAGCAGGGCCAGCAGCCCCCCCACCTGTTGCAGCATGTTCCATCCCTGGGGAAGAGGCAACCCAAAGAAAGCCCCCCAGGCCAGCTGGTCTGTGAGGTGCAAGGCATTCAGCAGCCACCAGCAGGTTTGCAACACCAGCAGGCTGATCAGGCCCCAGCGCAGACTCAGGCTGAGTTTTTGCAGGTGCAGGGCCGAAGACATCCTCAGCACATACATTTCACTGGAGGCCGTCCAGCGGCGCGAGGTTTCTGCAATCAGCAGCAGCAGCACCACTGCACACAGCACACCAAGAAGTTGCACAGGGTCCTGGTGGACCTGCAGCACCAGCAGCACACCCAGTCCCACCAGCAGCCATTGCAAAACACGAACGCCCATTTTGATGTTGTGTCCATAATGTGTTAAGGGATGCAAATGATTTTTCATTTCTTTCTCAGTTTAGGGGGTTTTTGTGAGGCTGTCGGTGATGGTGGTCAGGTGGGAATGTGACGGTCTGGCATGCAGGGTCTGCTAGTTTAAAGAAATGCGAACCATTGTGGTCACCGGAGCGGCCAGAGGCATAGGCCTGGCCATTGCCAGAAGATTTGTACAGGATGGAGAAAAAGTCATTCTTGTGGATGTGTTGCCTGAACTGGAACAGGTGGCAGCATCCCTGGAAGCCACCGCTGTTCTGGGGGATTTGCTGGACGATGCCCTGCTGGAAACCCTGGAGCAGAAGGTAGGGGAAAACCTGGATGTGCTGGTCAACAATGCAGCCATCAGTGCTCCTGGCAGTGCTGCAGAAACAGATGTGGCGGCCTTCAGAAAAGTGATGGAGGTCAATGCCATTGCTCCGGTGCGTCTGGTCCAGCGGCTGTTGCCCCGCATGCGTGCAGGAAGCAGCATTGTGAACGTGGCCAGTGTGCAGGGCCTGTTTGCAGAACAGAACAATGCGGCTTACAACACCTCCAAAGGTGCCCTGGTCAACCTGACCCGCAGCATGGCCCTGGATTTTGCGCCAGGAGGCATCCGGGTCAATGCCGTCGCCCCCGGAGCCATCGCCACCGAAGCTGTGCTGGGCGCCATTGCCAGCAGCACAGATCCCGAGCAGACCCGCCAGGACTGGGAAGACCTGCATGCCCTCAGGCGGCTGGGTCAACCCGAAGAAGTGGCCTCTGTGGTGCATTTTCTGGCTTCACGGGCAGCTTCTTTTGTGACCGGGGTGATTTTGCCTGTGGATGGAGGCATGACCGCATCGTTCATGATGGCAGGGCGTCCGGTCTAAGAGAGACCAAAAAGAACAGGGACCCATCTGGCCCCTGTTCTGAACAACTTCAAACTTTATTGAGCGCCCAGAGCGTCTAAAACCTCCTGGGGCAGCAGCACCGAATCGATCACATGCACCACTCCATTGCAGGCACGCACATCGGCTTGCAGCAGTTTGGCATCGTTCAGCATGACACCATCGCCAGCCATCACCTGGATTTTTTCGCCTTGCAGGGTCAGGAGACCGTTTTGCTGACGCACCACACTGGCAGAATTGACCGTGCCTTTGACCACATGGTAGGTCAGGACTTTGCTGAGCCATTCCTTGTTGCCCAGCAAGGTGTCCAGGGTTTCTTTGGGCACTTTGGCAAAAGCGTCATTGGTGGGGGCAAAGACGGTGTAACGGGCAGATTTGTCTTTGAAGACATCCAGCAAACCCGCTGCGTTGAGTGCGGTTTTCAGGGTGCTGAACTGGTCCATGCTGTCCACCAGATCAGCAATGCAAGGCCGACTGGCCTGTGCAGTCAGGAGACCAGCAGAAGTGCCAGACGCCCCAGATCCGAGTGCCAGAGCGCCAAAAACGGTGAGTCCCAGAATCCATTTGTGCATGGGTGAACCCTCTTTGAGTGAAGTCTGGAAACAAAGAAAACCCTGTGCACCAGGGTATAGACGCCCTGTGCGGGTCTTGCTGTTTCCACGGTTTCACCTTAAAGACTGTGGTCAGAATTGAGTGTATTTGGCCTCGCTGTTCTTGAAATTTGGTGATCTGGCAAACCAAAAGAAAGTGATCCCAGAAAACATTGGCACCCTGCCTTTTGCAGAGACAGGGTGCTGGAGAACAAATCAGGTGTGTTGAAACAAATCAACCTGTGACTGCTCAACCTGTGACTGCTCAACCTGTGACTGGAGGAGCAGCCACCTGAACAGCAAGGGGAACTGCCGCCCCCAGATCCAGCCCACGCTGACCAGGAGAACAGGTGCCCACTGTGATTTCCACAGGCCCCTCTGACCACACCCCTTCGCCCTGGGCATTGATGAGCTGCAGGGCACTGGAAGGCACAGCAAACTGAACCTGCTGGGTGGCTCCTGCGGGCACAGAGACTTTCTGAAAAGCCACCAGTTGCTGCAAGGGGACCGGAGTGGCAACCTCAGGATGCTGCACGTAAACCTGCACCACCTCGGAGAGGTCGCGTGGGCCGGGGTTGTGCACCTGCAGGCTCAGGTGAAGGTCATGGTCTGCAGAAAGGGTGGCAGGAGCCTGCAAATCAGAAAGCTGGACCTGTCCGTAAGTCAGGCCATACCCGAAAGGAAAGAGGGGTTCGATGGTGCTGTAACGGTAGGTGCGTCCGGTCATGCGGTAATCCTCGAAGTCGGGCAGGTCTGCAGTGCTTCTGGGAAAAGTGACGGGCAACTTTCCACTGGGGGATTGATCGCCAAAAAGCACATCGGCCACAGCACGACCCCCCTCCTGACCCGGATACCACACGAACACAATGGCCTCCACCAGATCGGCCACCTCCTCCAGGGCCACAGCAGAACCTCCGGTCAGGACCAGCACGGTTTTTGCTCCGGCTTCGGACAGTTTGCGCAGGGCATCAAGTTGCACCTCCGGGAGTTCAATGCGGGTGCGGTCCCCGTTCTCTGCAGAATCGATGGATTCCCCTTCTTCCCCTTCCATGTGGGGCGTGATGCCCATGCAGGCAATCACCACATCGTTCTGGGCCGCCGACTGGAAAATCCAGCTGGTGTGCGACTGGGATTCATGCAGCACATGGGTGGCAATGCGGTACTCTGTACGCACCCCTTCAGGAATGCGCCCCATCAGTCCTTCCAGCAGGGTGGTGAGGCCGGTGTTCATGCCGTAATAGTTGCCCAGGAGCACCTCCACGCTGGTGGCGGTGGGACCCAGCACAAAGAGGCTCTTGAGGTCGTCCCTGAGGGGCAGGATGTTGTTTTTGTTCTTCAGCAGCACCACCGATTCCACCGCGGCCCGATGGGCCAGTGCAGCGTGTTCCTGGCAGGCCACCACATCCGTGGAAATGCTGGCATAAGGCACCCGTTCAGGTGGATCGAACATGCCCAGTTTGAACCGTGTGGCGTACACCCGGGTGAGGGCAAGGTCCAGGTCTGCTTCGGTGATCAGGCCCTGCTCATGGGCTTCCAGCAAATGGGAGTAACGGCAACCGCACTCCAGGTCACAGCCTGCCTTCAGGGCCTTTGCGGCACTCTCGGTGGGATTGGGGGTGCAGCCGTGGGGACCATCAAAATCCGAAATGGCCCAGCAATCCGAAACCACATGCCCCTGAAAGCCCCAGTCTTCTCGCAGCACCTTCCCAATCAAATACGGGTGGGCACAGGCAGGATCGCCATTGACCCGGTTGTAAGCCCCCATCACCGCCTCCACGTTTGCTTCTGTGACCAGCTTTTTGAAGGCAGGCAGGTAGGTTTCATGCAGGTCTTTCAGGCTGACCTGGGCATCAAAACCGTGACGCAGTTTTTCGGGTCCAGAGTGCACCGCATAATGTTTGGCACATGCCGCGGTTTTCAGGTAGGTGGGATGGTCTCCCTGAAGCCCTCTGACAAAAGCACTGCCCAGGGTTCCGGTCAGGAAAGGATCTTCCCCCCAGGTTTCCTGCCCCCGCCCCCAGCGAGGATCCCGGAAGATGTTGATGTTGGGAGACCACAAATTCAGGCCCTGGTAGATGTCGGTCTTGCCATTTCTTTTCAGGGCCGCATGGTATTTGGCCCGCGCTTCGGTGCTGATGGCATCCGCCACATTTTGCACCAGTTGCGCATTCCAGGTGGCTGCCATCCCGATGGCCTGCGGAAACACCGTGGCCCTGCCATTGCGGGCCACCCCGTGCAGCCCCTCGCTCCAGGAGTTGTAAGCCGCAATGCCCAGACGGGGAATCCCGGGCGCTTCATGCCACAGCTGGGAGATTTTTTCACGAACGGTCATCCTGCTGAGCAGATCTTGCAAACGCTGGCCCAGATCGAGGTCAGGATTGAGGTACAACGGGGCATCAGACATGGTTTCTCCTTGATTTGGATGCCTCATTTTACCGTTCGCCCTGAAAGGCAGATCATTTTGGACGGGGTTCAATGAAAAAAAAGGTCAGGAAGAAGATGCCGAGGGCCGAGAGCCCAGGGCCGAGGGCCAAAAACAGATCTGGCGATGTGGATGGATGCGCAGTATTCCTGCCAGCAGGGAGAAGCATGATGCCCCTTTGGCTGTACGATTGACCGCACATGGGTTCGGCAGCACGTCTGGGCCTGCGGTTCTGTTGACACCAGCAATTTTAGAATCTACGTTGCTCTCGGCTCTCGGCTCTCGGCTCTCGGCTCTCGGCTCTCGGCTCTCGGCTCTCGGCTCTCGGCTCTCGGCCCATAAGCTGTTTCACCTACCCAGCCCCTCCTCTAGACATGGTATGTTTTGCCCATGGAACAGCTGAAAGAACTGAAACACCTGATTGGTCAGATCTCAGACCTGGGCGGGGCCATGGGCCTCTTGAGCTGGGACCAGGAAACCTACATGCCGCCAAAAGGGGCAGAGGCCAGAGCCCAGCAAATGGCCACCCTGGCCCGCATTTCCCATGAATTGATGACGGGTGAGAAAATGGGGGGGTTGCTGGAAGACCTGAAGGGGTTTGAAGAACAGCAAGCTGCAGATTCCATGGACGCTGCCATGATCCGGGTGGCCCGCAGGGACCACGAGAAGCGCACCCGCATCCCTGTGGATTTTGTGGAAAAGGCCAGTCTGGCCCGCAACCGTGCCCACCACGCCTGGATCAAAGCCCGCCAGGAATCCAACTTTGCACTGTTTCAGGACAACCTGCAGGAAATGATGGACCTGGCCCGGGAAGGGGCAGAACTGGTGGGCTACGAGGATCATCCTTACAATGCCGTGCTGGACGATTATGAGGAGGATGCCAAAGTCAGCGAGATCAAGACGGTCTTCGCCAGCCTGCGGGACCAGACCCTTCCCCTCTTGCGTGCTGTCCTGGATGCAGGGGATGCCACCGATTACAGCATCCTGAACCGCCCTCTGGCCGCAGAGAAGCAGAAGGATTTTGCCCTGAAAGTGGCCCGTGACCTGGGTCTGTCTCCTGAGTTTTCCCGTCTGGACACCACCACCCATCCTTTCCAGACCAACTTTTCCATCGACGACATCCGCATCACCACCCGATACGACGAGACCTACTGGCCCACGGCCCTGTATGGGGTCTGGCATGAAACCGGACACGGCCTGTACGAGCATGGGGTGAATCCTGAGCTGGAACGCACCAACCTGGCCAGGGGCACCAGCCTGGGCATCCACGAAAGCCAGTCCCGCATGGTAGAGAACATGATCTGCCGTTCCCGTGCTTTCTGGCAGCATTATGGTGCAGACTTCAGTGCTGCCGCCCCTGAAGTGGCTGCGGATTTGAGTGCAGAAGAGCTGTACCGTGCAGTGAACCGGGTGCAACAAAGCCTGATCCGGGTGGAGGCCGATGAGCTCACCTACAACTTTCACATCATGCTGCGCTTTGAGCTGGAACTGGAGCTGTTTGAGGGCACCCTGGCCATCAAGGACCTGCCAGAAGCCTGGAACCAGAAAATGCAGGACTACCTGGGGATCACCCCTCCCAACGACGCTCTGGGGGTTTTGCAGGACATCCACTGGTCTTCTGGCCTGATCGGGTATTTCCCCACCTATTCTTTAGGGAACCTGTATGCCTGTCAGCTGTGGAATGCTGCTGCTCAGGATCTGGGCGACATGGACGCCCTGATTGCCCAGGGAGAAGCCCACAAAATCATTGGCTGGATGAGGGAAAATGTGCACCAGTATGGCAAGATGTACAGCCCCAGAGAACTGATCCAGAAGGCCACAGGTGCACCTCTGAATGCAGACCACTACGTGAAATACCTGAATGCCAAGTACCGGGATGTGTACGGGATCTGAGAAAGCAACAGTTTAAGTTTTTGTGGCAAAATCCTTACATTTGAAGGATTTTGCCAGGTAAACAAGAAGAAAGGCGCTCCAGAAGCGCCTTTCTTTGATTATGTTTTTTGTTAAATCAGGTTCAAATGGGACCCGGAGTGTGTTTTGGAGTGTGCTTTAAAGCTCAGATCACCAGACGGCGGGGCAATGGAAAGAGGGTACGCTTGCGAACAGGAGCAGTGGCAGGGGTTTCTGTTTCCAGCACGTAATAATTGATCAGGTACATGCGGGTGGCGTGCAACCAGGCGTGGGCCAGTTCAAAATGGGGATGCTGGCGGTCTTTTAAAGCTCTGGCACTGCGCAGAAGGTGTTCTTCGAGGTCCCGCAGGGCATTTTTCCCACCTTGATTGTCGGCTTCAATCAGGGTGTTCATGACGGTGGTCGGATGGACCTGGCCTTTCTTTAAGCTGTCAGCAATGGTGTCCAGTACGCGCATCAAAACTGCTCCTTTCGCATAAAAACCTGTTCTTGGTTATGATTGTAGCATAATACATAGGCTGTTTCAAGAACTGAAAATTTCCATTCTGTATTGACCGTAGTCGGTACCTCTGCTATCCTACGGATAGGAGCGATTTTTAAGTTCAAAGCAGAACGAGAAGACGCCCGGGAGTCTGATAGAGGAGGATCACATGAAACTGAGCGAACGCTTACGTGAACTCCGCGCAGAACGGAATTTGAGGCTCAAAGACGTGGCTGCCATTGCTGGCATCAGCGTCCCGTACCTCTCCGACCTGGAGCGCGGGAGAACCAATCCAAGCCTGGATACCTTGCAAACCCTTGCCACCGCGTATGACATCACGGTGCATGACCTGCTGGAATCCGTAGAATTCTACGGTCTGAATACTGATGGTGCACTTCCCAAAGGCCTTGCCGATCTGGTGGCAGACCCCGTGCTGGGCGGTCAACTGACCCCCGACTGGGTGCGCACCCTGAGCCGCATTGAACTGCGTGGCAAGCGCCCCAGAGACAAGCAGGACTGGTACGAAATCTACCTGCACCTCAAACGCATTCTGGAGTGAGTTCTGCACGCCTGCTGCGTCACGAAAGTGGCGCAGTTTTTCTTTGTTCTCTGGAGATGAAAATGGCGGGATACTCTGGCAGGACCCTCACCCAGAAACTGGGTTTGAAGCCCCACATGAAAGCCATGTGGCTGGATGCACCGGATGGCCACCTGGACTGGCTTCCAGACCTTCAAGAAATCACAGAGATCACAGAAATCACAGCAGGGTCTGAGGGCACATCACCTCTGGACTTCATTCACCTGTATGTGACCCGGAAGCAGATCCTGCAAGAAAAGCTTCCTGAACTGCGCACCCTCCTGAATCCTGCAGGCATGATCTGGGTGTCCTGGCCCAAAAAAGCCTCCCAGGTGCCCACCGATGTCACCGAGGACACCATCCGGGATCTGGCCCTCTCGCTGGATCTGGTGGATGTGAAAGTCTGTGCCGTCAGTGAGGTGTGGTCTGGTCTGAAACTGGTGATTCCAAAAGCCAGCAGGGCACGCGCGGTTCAGATGTTGTAGTACATCTCAAACTCTTTGGGGGTGGTCTGCAGCCGGAAGGCTTCGGATTCTTCCCTTTTGAGATCGATCCAGTTCTCCAGGAAATCCCGGGAGAAGACATCTCCAGCCAGCAGGAATTCATGGTCGGATTCCAGTTCGTCCAGGGCCTCATCGAGGGTTCTGGGCAGGGTCTTGATGCGCCTGGATTCACGGGCAGACAGCGAGTACACGTTCTTGTCCATGGGCGGTGGGGGCTTCATGCCCTGCCGGATGCCGTCTAAACCTGCCAGCAAAATGGCACTGAAGGCCAGATAGGGGTTGGCACTGGGATCCGGTGCCCTGAACTCGATGCGTTTGTCTCTGGCATGCTGGGGACCTTTGTAGAAGGCAGGGATGCGCACCACTGCAGAGCGGTTGCCCGCACTGATCACCAGATTGACTGGGGCCTCGTAACCGGGCACCAGACGGCGGTAACTGTTCACGCTGGGGTTGGTGAGGGCGGTCAGGGCAGGACCGTGGTACAGCAATCCTGCAGCGTAGCTCATGGCCAGATCTGAAAGTTCGGCGTACCCTTCCGGGTCGTAAAACAGGGGCTGTCCGTCTTTCCAGAGGGACTGGTGGCAGTGCATGCCTGAGCCGTTGTCTCCATAAAAAGGTTTGGGCATGAAGGTGGCGGTCTTGCCTGCCTGAAAAGCCGTGTTTTTCACCACATACTTGTACTTCAATACGTGTTCTGCAGCATCCAGCAAAGGAGCAAAACGCATGTCAATTTCCATCTGGCCTGCGCTGGCCACTTCATGGTGGTGCAGCTCAATGGGAATCCCAATGGACTCCAGATGCTTGACCATGTCGCTGCGCAAATCGGAGTAACGGTCTGCCGGGGGCAGAGGAGCATAACCGCCCTTTCTGGGCAGGTTGTAACCATTTCCCTGTGTGCCTGTGGTCCACCAGGATTCGGTGGCATTCACTTCAAAGAAGCTGGCATGGGGAGAAACGGCGTAACCCACACTGTCCAGCACAAAGAATTCTACTTCTGGACCAAAGTAAGCAGTGTCTGCAATGCCCGTGGAGATCAGGTGTTCCTGTGCCCGTCTGGCAATGTTGCGGGGGTCCCTGAGGTAGGGTTTCCCGGTTTCGGGTTCCACCACATGACAGGTGACCATCAGGGTTTTGTGCTTTGCAAAAGGATCCAGGCAGGCGGTGTGGGGTTCTGGAATGAGCAGCATGTCAGATTTGTCGATGCCCCTGAAACCCTTGATGGAAGAACCATCAAAGGCAATGCCTGCCTGCAAAAGTTCGGGGGTCAGGTGACGGGTGGGAAGGGTGAAGTGCTGCTCTCTGCCTGGCACATCCACGAAACGCACATCCAGAAAGTCCACGTGTTCGTCATGCATGTGTTTCAACAGCTCTTGCGGATTTTTGAACACGGTTTGACCTCCACCTTCCCACCTGACTCTTGCATCATGTCAGAAATTTCTTGCACAAGTATAAGAAATTTTTTCATATTGAGTCAAGAAATTGATCTGAATGTGCATTTTGTACAAAAAAATCTGCATGATGTGCTGAAAATGACGCATCGGGCTCTTCTGGTGAAGCAGGTGCAAAAGAACAGAAGGTCCCTTGATGGGGACCTTCTGGCTGGACTTGCAGCTTTGCTGTTGCCGGAGGCTTCAGAACAGCTTGCTGATCTGGGCAAATTCATCCTGGGCCAGAGCCAGCACAGTTTTGAAGGTGACAGAATCGTCTTTCTCGATGGCTGCTTTGAGGTCAGCAAGGTGGCTGGTGAAGCTGGCGGCCAGTTTGGCATCTTTTGCTTCTACAGTGGTTTTCAGCAGCTCCCAGCGCTTCTGGGCACCTTCCAGGGATTCCAGACCCTCGCCAATTTCACCTTCGCCAATGTATTCGTCGTTGGTGGCGCTCAGGCCCAGACCCAGCAGACGCAGGTTCTCGGCGTTGGGATCGCTGTGCACCGCCTGGAAGCTGGCAACCACTTCATCGGCCAGTTTGCTGTAGGCATCGCTGCTGATCTGTTGCAGCTGGGCGATCTGCAGTTTTTCCACACTTTCCATGGCGTCATGGGAGATTTTGGCAGCTTCCACCACAGCACGGTTGAGGAAGCCCACGGCATCCTGATACTCGCCAGGGTTGCTCTGGTTGCCCCCCTCCATGCCTGCAGCGTAATCCCCTTTGGAACTGGTGACCAGGTTGCTGGTCAGGGCAATGTAGAAGTTGGTGTCTGCACCGGCAAGGGCAGCATCATAGGCTTTGTCCCAGGCCCCATCCAGGAATTTCTCGACGGTCTGCTCATAATCGGCAGGGGGTTCCATGCCAGGGGCATGCATGATGGCATGCAAGGCATCTTCAAAAGGCTTGACCAGGTCTGCAGAGACTGCAGGCTGGATTTTGCTCCAGAGTTCTTCCAGAGAGTGACCGGCATGTTTTTTGCCCCATTGCAGGCTTCCGGCATTGTAATTGGAGACGCTGGCGAACAGGTGGCCGCGCATCAAATCCAGGTTGGTGGCAAGGTCCAGGTTGGCTGCAGAAGCAGAACCCAGGATCAGGGTGGTCAGGGCAAGCAGGCGTTTCAACATGATTTTGAGCTTAAAGTCACCCCTCTATAAAGTCAAGTGAAATGGTCGGATTAATTCCTTCAGTCCAGCAAGGGGTTGTCCTGATGGACCCTCACAGGCCCACCAGCTTCAGGGCCAGAGGGGCGTTGTCTGCACGGATCTTCCAGCCCCCTTTGTTCACCAGTTCAACCTGCAGGGTGTCTTCTCTTCCTTCGGTGCTGGCTGCCTTCTGAATGCCCTGAGAAACCCCTTTCCGGGTTTGTTCCAGGGCCTCTTTCATGCCTTCTGCAGGGTCGTCCATGTTGATGTCCATGTCAGACATGCTGTCCATCATGCCGTCCATGCTGTTCATCATCACATCTGCGAGGGCAATGCTCTTGATTTTGACCACCACGCTGGCCCGGTCCTGTTGCACCTCTTTTGACAGGATGGTGTATTCCATTTTTTCAAAAATGTGGCTGTCTTTCACATCTTTAAACTCAATGCCACCAGATTCCACCATCTGATTGGCGGCGGCAAATTCTCCTTTTTGCAGGTGATTCAGAAAGTTTGAGACTGCATTTTCTGGAGTGGAAGCTGTGCTGCATGCGACCAGAGCAAGAGATAAAAGACCAGCAAAGAAGTTTTTTTTCATTGGATTTCCTTTCAGAACAGCAAGATGCGAAATTTCCCAGAAGGTTTTGGGCCACAAAGAGGTTTTTGGACCTCACAGTCAGATACGTTGCCTGCATTCAAAAGTTTCTGCCTGTCATTGTGCAGCAAAAAGACCTCTCTTGCGAGAGGCCCTGATCACAACACATCAAGCCACATCAGGTCACAGAAAGTCAGAGGATGCGTTTCCCCAGCAAGCTTCCTGCCATCTCCACCATCACCTGTGCGGTGCGGTTTTTCTCGTCCAGAATGGGATTGACTTCCACGATGTCCATGCTGGTGATTTTGCCGCTGTCTGCAAAGAGTTCCATCAAAAGGTGGGCTTCACGGTAGGTCAGACCGCCTTCCACAGGGGTGCCCACGCCAGGGGCCAGGGTGGGATCCAGTCCGTCTGCATCGAAAGACACGTGAATGCGCTTCAGGTGCCCCAGTTTTTTCAGGGTCTCCTCGGCAATTCTGGAGATGCCTTTCATGTCCACTTCGCGCATGGTGTAAACGGTGATGCCGTGCTCTTTGATCAGGCGGCGTTCTTCGCTGTCCACGCTGCGGATTCCGATCATCACGATGTCTTCGGGACGGATCTGCCATGCTCCTGCAATGGAGAGCAGTTTTTCATGCCCGATGCCGCACAGATGGGCCACAGGCATGCCGTGGATGTTGCCGGTGGGGCTGGTCTCCGGGGTGTTGAAGTCGGTGTGGGCATCCACCCAGATCAGTCCGGTGCGTTCCCCTCTGGCGCAACCTGCCACCGTGCCCATGCTGACCGAGTGGTCTCCACCCATGCAGATGGGGAAGACGTTCTCGGGGAGGTCCAGCAGCACGTCATAGGTGCGTTTGCAGGCATCGTAGATGGGGTCCAGAAAGACCATGCCGGATTGTTCCAGCACATTGAAGGTGTCGGCAATTTCCACCGGGATGTTGCCCAGGTCGGTCACCGAGTGCCCGAGGTCTTGCAGGTGTTGCTTGATGCGGGCATTTCTGAGGGCACTGGCCCCCATGTCTACGCCCCGGCGTCCAGCGCCGAGGTCCATTGGGATTCCGAGAATGGCCACTTCCATGCATACGAGTCTAACACGACAAATCGGGTATTCATAACGACTGAAACAATATTTTTCAAAAGTCCTCAAAAGCCCCTAAAAGTGAATATTCAAATGCATATTCACTTAAAAAACTGCTGATTTGACCCGGGTGGTCCCGAGCGCATACACTTATATGATGTCTGTGAATAGCGCTAATCCCGCCATTCGCCTGTCACGCATCCTCAACATCCCTGGAGAAGAGGTTACCGACTCCGGAACCTTCGATCTGTTGAAATATGAACAGGGCGGCGAAGAAGCCATCCTGAATGTGCAAGACGGGCGATACAAAGTAACCGCCAGCAATGTTGGAGAAGACCGATTCTGGCTCTCTGGCACCGTGGAAGCCACCCTCTTTCAGGAATGTGCCCGCTGCCTCAGGCCCACTCCCGTGCCTGTGACCACCCAACTGGGCATCCTGATGGAATACAGCCCCAAAGTGGAAATCCCCTACCTGGATGAAGGTGAGGCCGGAGAGGAAGTCATCAAGTTCGGTGATCCCATCTTCAACCTCGGGGACATTTTTGTGGAAAACCTGCTGATCAATCTGCCTTATGTGGTGCTCCACGACGAGAACTGCAAGGGACTGTGCCCCATCTGCGGCATTGACCTCAACCCGGACAGTGGCCAGACCTGCCCCTTCGACAATTGCCCCCGTGTGGCCCAGGAAAAAGACAGCGCAAACCCTTTCGGTGCCCTGAAAAACCTGGACCTCCCTGATGAGTGAACTGACCCACTTTGAAGAGGGTGCCCCCCGCATGGTGGATGTGGCAGACAAGCCCAGCACCACGCGCACCGCACAGGCTGAAGCCATCATCATGCTGCCAGAACCTGCAAGGCTGGCTTTGCAGAACAACCCCAAGGGCGACCCACTCATGGTCGCCCAGCTTGCTGGCATCATGGGGGCCAAGAAAACCAGCGATCTGATTCCGTTGTGCCATCCCCTCCCCATCAAAAAAGCGGGCGTGGAGATTGAACCGCATGCCCAGGGACTCAGGGTGATTGCCACCGTGAAAACCGAAGGCCAGACGGGCGTGGAAATGGAAGCCCTGACTGCTGTCAGTGTGGCTGCCCTCACGGTCTACGACATGCTGAAAGCCGCCAGCAAAGGCATCGAGATCCAGAACATCCGCCTGCTGTCCAAAACCGGCGGCAAGAGCGGCGATTATCACGCAGAGGAGCAACCGTGAAAGCAGCACTGTTAGACACCTTCCAAAAAGACAGCCTGGCCTTCTGGAATGCCTTTTTCAGGGAACTGGATTTTGAACTGGTTTCTGCCCGCAACTCCGAGCAGGAAGCGCTGGACCTGGGCCGGGAAAGCCTGCCCACCGAACCCCGTCACGTTCAGTATGCAGTGGGTCGCCTGATTGACTTTCACATGCAGGGTGCCACAGTCATTGTTCCCAGACCCGCAGAGGTCATCGGAGACAAAATTGATGCCAACCCCTGGCTCACTGAATTTCCTCTGGTGGCCAATTACCGCCTGAGCCTCCCCAGACCCGAACAGGTGCTCACTTATGGTGAAGAGGACATCCAGCGCTCTGCCCTGACCCTGGGCACGCAACTGACCAGCAACCCCCAGCGGGCACGCATGGCCTGGGAACGCCACAAACCCCTGTTGAAAAGCAAACGCAAAGAACTGGTGACAGAAGTTGCAGGTTACCGCACGGTGGCTGTCATTGCCCCCCGTTACCTGCTGCAGCAGGACATCCATGTGGCTCCTGCGCTGGAAGCCCTGAAAGAATACGGTCTGCTTCCCCTGCTTTCCAGTGATCTGGACCGCTCTGAAGCGCTGGACCGTGCCTCCAGAATCGATGTGAAGGTCAGCACCGACATCGAACAGGAACTGGCTGGAGCTTTGAGTCTGCTCGATGGCAAGGGCTTCATTCAGGGCGTGGTTTTCCTGGTTCCTGAGCGATCAGAAGCCCACCAGAAATTCATCAAGGACCTGGTGAAAAAGACCCGCAAGCCTTCACTGGTGCTGACCCTGCAGGACACCCCCGAACTGGTGGACCACGGACAGATCCGGGCTTTTGTGGAAAGACTTGAACAGTCCAGGACAGTACAATGAACTTGAAGAGGGAACTGAATGGATAAAATTCTGGGCGCACCACTGGCTTTCTGGAACTGGCTCAACACCAAAGACCCCCGTCCGGGCATCAATCGGGACAAGATCATCCGCCTGCTGGTCAAGGCTTTTCTGTTTGCCATGGTCATCAACCTGATTGTGGTGTTCCTGGCCGCCCTGAAGGTCCCTTACATGAACACCTTCTGGGGCCAGACCCTGGTGATGCTCCTTGTGTACATTCCCTTCCTGCGCTGGTTCATGATCGAGATGACCCCCGCCCCTGCTGCTGCCCGCAAAGGTGCGACCACAGACAGCAAAAAATTCAAGAAGGCAGACAAAAAACGCAAGTTTGCTGGTGTGAAGGGCAGAGGGCCTCGCCTGAAGTGAGGTGCCTGCTTCAGACCCATCAATCTCACACACTTCAAAATTTTTTTGCTATACTTTCATTTGCTGCCTTTTAAGGCTCTAGTCTCAAGGAGAAACGCTCATGGCTAAACACCCCGTACCCAAGAAGAAAACTTCTAAATCCAAACGCGACATGCGCCGCAGCCACCACGCTCTGGTGGTCCCCAACCTGGTCGAGTGCCCCAACTGCCACTCCAAGAAACTCCAGCACCACGTGTGCAACGAGTGCGGTTACTACGACGGCAAACAAGTCCTGAGCGTCTAAGTTGACCTCTACGGAATAGTCCCCAGGTGAAAATGCCTGGGGATGATTTTTTTGCTGATGTGCAGGCTGTGGGGTGCGGGCATAATGGTCCCTATGATTCTGCAGACCCTCAGCATAGGACAGGCCCAGGAGCATCCTTACCAGTCGGGACTGGTCCAGAGCGCCATCGTCAAACATTCCACCCCTGAAAAACTTCAACTCACCTTCACTGGACTGGTGGGCGACCAGCAGGTCGACAGACGGTACCATGGGGGTCCAGACAAGGCCATCTGCGTGTATGCCTCAGAGCATTACCCATTCTGGAATGCCCGCCTGGATCGGGAACTTCCTGTACCTGCATTTGGGGAGAATTTCACCACACAAGGCCTTCTGGAGTCAGTGGTGTGCATTGGAGATGTGTACCAGATTGGAGGGGTCAGGGTACAGGTGACCCAGCCCAGACAGCCCTGCTTTAAACTGGCCATGCGGCATGGCATCAGGGATCTGGCGGTGCAGGTCACCGGGAGTGGGTTCACAGGGTTCTATTTTAGGGTGCTGGAAGAAGGTCTGGTGCAGGCAGGTGAGCCCATCACTTTGCTGGAAAAAGGCCAGATCACCATTGCTGAAGCCAATCGGGTGATGCATGTTGACCGCCAGGATCTTGCAGGCATTGAACGGCTCTTGCAGGAACCTGCCCTGTCAGAGGCCTGGCAGAAAGAACTGGGAAAACGCCAGTAAAGCTGCATGACCAAAAAGAACCGCCCATTTGGGCGGTTCTTTTTGGTTGGGCTTGATCCTCAGGGCATGGCCACATGGAAGAAGAAGATCACCTGATTGGCTTTCAGGTCATAATCTGCCTTGACCAGATGGATGTCGTTGGGGTCTCTGGGGGCATCCATCAGTTTTTCCAGGTCCACCACGGCCAGGTAGGTTTTGCTGTCGTTCATCAGCAGACCGTAGTGTTTGCTGCCTGCGGCCAGGGTGAAGTTGGCAATGCCGTGAGGATCACCGGGATTGAGCCAGGTCACTCCTTCGGCTGGATTGGGAATGCTGCTGAAGGCATAATCTCCAAATTCCAGGGGTGCTGTTTTGGAGGTGGGCATTTTCACAAAGCCCATGGCATCTCGGGCAGAACCACTGCAGAACTCTGCGCTGAAGAAAGCCACATGGATGATGGAATCCACACTGATGTCAGTGAGGGGCCAGTTGCATTGCTGGTTGTGGGCCAGGGATTTGGTGAAGGTTTTGGTCTTGAACTGCCCTGCTGCGGGTTGGTTCAGCTGCACATCGTTCAGGTCCACAAGGTGGGCGAACAGGTCGTACTCGTTGGCGGTGATGCCGATGTTGGTGTTGTAATCCACTGCGCCATGGTCTGGCTCATCCAGATCTGGGACCAGGGTGCCATCCAGTTTGTAGGCTTTTTTGGTGGCCACATCCACCAGATCAATGGAACTCTGGGTGAGGTATTGAGGGGAGAAGATCTGGTTGGTGATGGGGTTGTATCCGAAGTTTTCGGCCACATCTGCCAGGATGTTGGTTTTGATGGTTTTGGTCACCAGATGGTCCAGCATGCCATAACCCGGCTTGGTGGAAATCAGGAACACATCGTCTCTGGGATCATAGAGGATGCCACAGATGTAGCAGTTCCCGCCGCTGTAGGACACCTGCTCGGTCAATCCGGTGGCAATGGTGTCCACCACTCCAGTGGCCACATCCATCACATAGACATTGGGGGAGAGGTAGCTCACGCAGGCCACCTTGAAGTGTTCCCAGTCTGCCGTGCAGGCATCCACACTGAAGGTGTCTGTCTTGCTGATGCCCTGTGGACGCACCACCGAGGCAGCCACTCCGGTCTTGATCACGCCATCTTTGGCCAGCGGAATTTTGATGATGCCTGTTGCGGAAGGCACAAATGCAAAAGTTTCTCCGTCTTTTTCCAGCACGGCCATGGCACCTGAGCCAGAACCACTGGAACTGGGTGGCGTTGGATTGACCGTGATGGCTGTGGGAGGATCACTGGTTTTGCTGTTGTTGGAGGTGTCAATGGCTCTGGCTGTGTACGTGAAATTGCCATCCACTGTGGTTTTTTCGGTGTAGGTGTAAGGGCTGGTGGTGTCTTCGCCGACTTTGACTGCACCTTTGTAGAATTCCACCCTGGCCACCCCTTTGTTGTCGGTGGCGGTGGCGGTGAGCTCCAGGTTTTCTCCGATGTTGAGGGTGGTTTTGTTGGCGGCCAGGGTGACGGTGGGCAGCGTCTTGTCCGTTGGGGTTCCGCTCATCTGACAGGAAACCAGACCCAAGACAAGTCCTGCGCTCAGTAAAAACCGGTGCTTCATGGTTTCTCCTCCATATCGCCTGAAGAAAGTGTCAAGAAATTGTGGCTCGTTCTACAGTATAGATCAATCGAATTTCCTTGTGTGACTCAAGCATCACAGGGTGCAGAAATGTTTGCAGATAAATTGACCGGCTGGTCAGTTTATGATAGTGTGCTCTCATCATGAACGCAGGCATTACCGCACTTGGCACCTACGTCCCCACAAAGGTGGTCACCAACGCTGACCTGGAACAGCGGCTGGACACCAGCGACGAATGGATCCAGTCCCGCACAGGCATCCAGAAAAGACACTTTGCAGAAGAGGGGGAATTCTGCTCCACCCTGGCGATCCGCGCCGTGGAAAACCTGAAGGCCCGGTACGGAGATCATGTTCTGGATGGTGTGGATCTGGTGATTGTGGCCACGGCCACCCCGGATGCCATGTTTCCCGCCACCGCCTCACTGGTGCAGGCCCACTTTGGCCTCAAAGCTGGTGCTTTTGACCTGCTGGCTGCCTGTCCAGGCTGGCTTTATGCCATTTCTGCAGCCCAGGCTTATGTGGCCTCGGGCACCAGCAAAAAAGTGCTGGCCATTGGTGCAGAAACCCTGTCCCGGGTGATCAACTGGGATGACCGGGCCACTGCTGTGCTGTTCGGAGATGGAGCGGGTGCCGCCATCATCGAAGGGGTCAAAGAGGGTTATGGCTTCAAGAGCTTCGTGCTGGGATCAGACGGCATGGGTGCAGACCACCTGCACATGAAGGCCTTCGCGGATTGCCTGCCCAGCGGAGCCAGAATGACCCGCAAGCTGTACATGAATGGCCGTGAAGTCTTCAAATTCGCCGTGCGGGTGATGGACAGTGCCAGCCTGGAAGCCATCGAAAAAGCGGGCCTGAAGCCTGAAAACATCAGCCTGTTCGTGCCCCACCAGGCCAATGCCCGGATCATTGATTCGGCACGGGAACGCCTGAAACTGCCCCCTGAACGTGTGGTGGTCACGGTGCAGGATTACGGCAACAACAGTGCCGCCAGTGTTCCGCTGGCTTTGCAACGCGCACTGGACGAAGGACGGGTGCAAGACGGAGACCACCTGCTGTTTGTGGCCTTTGGTGCAGGATTGTCCTGGGCTTCTTGCGTGCTCACCTGGGGAGGAAAACAATGATTGCTGCCCTGTTCCCCGGACAGAACAGCCATGCTGTGGGCATGGGAACCGCTGTTCGGGATGCTTACAACGTTTCTGCACAGGTTTTTGAAGTGGCAGATCAGGCCCTTCCTGGCATCACCAACGTGATGGCTGAAGGCCCGCTGGAAGACCTCACCCTCACGGCAAACCAGCAGCCTGCACTGGTGACCGCTTCCATTGCCGCTTACCGGGCCTGGCAGGAAGCCACCGGACTGAAACCCGCTTATGCTGTGGGTCACTCCCTGGGCGAATTTTCTGCCCATGTGGCTGCAGGCACCCTGGACCTCAAGGATGCCATCCAGCTGGTGCACAAACGCGGAACCTACATGCAGGAAGCCGTTCCAGTGGGCCTTGGAGCCATGGCAGCAGTGATGGGAGAAGACATCGCCACCATCAGCGAAGTGTGCAAAAACACCCCCGGTGTGGTGGAAGTGGCCAACTTCAATGCACCCACCCAGACGGTGATTTCTGGAGAGGCCAGCGCTGTGCAGGCCGCCAGTGCCGAACTGAAAGGCAAGGGCTTCAAGGTGATCCCCCTGAAGGTTTCTGCCCCGTTCCATTGCAGCCTGATGCAATCTGCCAGAGAGAAGCTGGAAACAGACCTCCAGAACATCTCTTACCAGCCGTTGCAGTTCCCGGTGATTGCCAACTTTACAGCCCAGGAAGTGCAAAATCCTGCGGAAGTGGCCGCCCTGCTCTCTGCACAGGTGACGGGCAGTGTGCGTTTTGTGGAAAGCATCTACAAGTTGCGTGACCTTGGGGTCACTGAATTTGTGGAATTTGGCAGCGGAACTGTGCTGACCGGCCTGCTCAAACGCATCCTTCCTGAAGCCAGAAGCTTCAACATTCACACCCCCGAAGACATTCAGAAGTACCTGGAGGCACATCAATGAAAGTTGCACTCGTCACCGGCTCCAGCCGGGGTCTGGGAAAGGCCATTGCCCTGGAACTGGCCCACAAAGGTTTCAAAGTCGCGGTCCACTACTCAGGATCCCAGGCGGCTGCAGAAGCCGTTGCAGAAGCAATCCGCAATGGTGGAGGAGAAGCCCAGACCTTTCAGGCCGACCTCTCGGACAGAGAAGCCGCCATCAAACTGGTGGACACCGTGGCAGACGCCATGGGCGGTCTGGATGTGCTGGTCAACAACGCTGGCATCACCCGTGACGGCCTCCTGATTCGCATGAAAGACCAGGACTGGGAGGATGTGATCCAGACCAACCTCAGCGCCGCCTTCTACACCACCCGCGCTGCCATCAAACGCATGATGAAAGCCCGCCATGGCCGCATCATCAACCTGTCCAGTGTGGTGGGTCTGATGGGCAACCCCGGACAGGCCAACTATGTGGCTTCCAAAGCCGGAGTGGTGGGCCTCACCAAAGCCGTGGCCAAAGAATACGGTGGCCGTGGCATCACCGTGAATGCTGTGGCCCCCGGTTTCATCGAATCTGACATGACCGCCAAACTGCCCGAAAATGTCCAGCAGGACTACCTCAAACAGATCCCCGCAGGCCGCTTTGGCAAGCCCGAAGAGGTGGCCAAACTGGTGGCTTTCCTGGCTTCAGAAGACGCCGGTTACATCAACGGCCAGATTGTGGAAATCAACGGCGGGATGTATTCCCACTGAGCCCACAACCGTCTTGCTGGACGGTCTGGAATCTCACCTGTCAGACCCCTGAAGTTTGATGAGGTCTAACGCAAATCAGATCTTTTGGTGTAAACTACGCCAAGAAATACGGAGGAAAACATGAGCGTGTTCGAACAAGTCAAAGAAGTGATCGTGGATAAACTCGGTGTGGATGCAGACAAAGTGGTTCTGGAAGCCAGCTTTGTGGATGACCTGGGCGCTGACTCCCTGGAAACCGTTGAGCTGATCATGGGCCTGGAAGACAAATTCGGCGTGACCATCGCCGATGAAGATGCCGAAAAGATCCGCACTGTGCAAGACGCAGTGAGCTTCATCGAAGGCAACAAGTAAGACCTTCAGCCCCACCTCGGGCTGTGCCCTTTCCTCCCCGCATCGGGGAGGATTTTTTGTGTGCCATGCCAACGCAAAGTCCCCCCTGAAACTCAGGGGGGACAGGTTCGAGCTTGCAAGAAGCAGGGGGGTGAAGCAGGGAAGAGGTCAACTGGTTGCAGGTTTGTTCAGGTTTGGGGCCTGCGGAGGGGGCGCATCTGAATCTTCAGGGTCAGGCAGCAAACCACCTTTGAGGAGGATGCGGAACTCTTCACCCGAGAGGGTTTCCCGGACCATCAGGGTTTCCACCACTGTATGGATCACTGGTTTGTACTCCTCCAGAATGACCTTCACTTTGGTGTACTGTGTGTCAATGATCCGCTTGATCTCGTTGTCGATCATTTCAGCGGTTTCCTGGCTGTAATTGCGCTGGTCCTGGTAAGCGCCGAGGTAGGTTTCGTTCTCCACCTGGTGGGCAATCTTGCCGAGCAAGGGGCTCATCCCCCATTCGGTC